>NZ_JBFNXI010000006.1:0-137050 GCF_040812445.1 Lentibacillus sp. L22
GACCGAGAAGTTCTAGGCGGCGTAGCTTTGAGCACCGGAGTGTACATAAAAGGTACATGAGGAGCGGAAAAGCACGCCAACGAGTTCTTCAAATGAAGGCCGACTAAAAACGGGCTTGCGCTCAGGCGTCGGCATACCCCTTTTGCAGGGGCATGTCATTTTTACCGGACTTTTTGAACGTCCTTTTAATATTATACGAAAAAAATATTGAAATAGATAGTATAATGTTGGGAGACAACCAAATTTTTCACAGGTAACCTTTTTCCTTTAATGATGCAAACTTTCGATCCCCGATCACCAGATGATCCAATAGTTCAATCCCGATCATCTTGCCCGACTCAACCAATCTTCTGGTGACATGGATATCTTCCTGTGATGGGGAGGGATCTTATCAAGAGTAAATTACAAAAGAATCATTTAAATCAATACTTTCACTTTGAATACATGTATTTGAAGTGGAAGGTACTTATTTCAAAAATAGTAAAACCTGTATCTTAAATTACTTAATAGTAACATAAGATACAGGCTGATTTTTTATTCATTGTTATTTATACTAAAGCACCCGATAGCTCTGAAAACAATCACAAATTCAACTTTTCAAAGCCACAGCTTTAAGTTATTTTGTCCAGACAACCCCCATTGCCCAACCCATTTTATGGAATTGGCATCCAGGCAACAACTTTTCATATAAATCGTAATAATTTTGTTCAGATAGGTACTTATCTGAAGCTAAATGCTCAAGCCATGATTTAGATGTGTTGTGATTATAAATTCTAATCGCATTTTTTATTCCAAATTTGAAACAATGCGGTAAAAACTCTTGGATTGCCCCTAATTTATAAACATAGGTAGGCGGTGTCTCGACTTCAGATACATTATCAAGAATAACTATTCTTCCTTCCTCATTCAACAGTTCCTTCATTTGCTGTATTACGCTGGCTATATCATCCAAATGATGAAAGGTTGTTCGGCTTACAATAAAATCAAACTTCTCATTAAAATTAAGTTGTTCTGCATTCATATTCAGATAGACCGTATTTGTTAGTTGACGTTTAGATTTGGCAAGATCGAGCATTTGATTAGAAATATCAATCCCTACCACTTCATCATAATAACTTGCTAATTTCTCCACTAACAAACCCGAGCCACATCCGATATCTAATGCTCTGCCTTTCTTTGGAGACATATTAGACACAAAGAATGAATAATCATTCAAAAGCTCATTCACGAAATCGTAATCTTCTGCAACCTTATCAAACTGTGATTCTATTGTATTCAAAAAGATCCCCCATTCCTACTTTATCGACATTCTTTCATTACTTACCACTTTAGATGTTTTTTCGTTGGGGATAAAACTTCCCTTTAGACAATTTTATCCAAAGACAATACAACAGTGCAACTTTATTAAAGTCACTGTCCTTTATCGCAGCCTTTACTTTTTAGTAAAGACAGTGGCTTCTCTTATCAAGTTTCAAAACATATTATTTTGAAGAAAACGTCCATCTGAAGTGTCAAGTGCAAAATTACATATAAAGGTTTATTCTAAAATGAAAAGATGATACAATCATATTCAGTTACATAAGGAGGTTTCAATTATGTGCACCAGTATCGCAGTAGTAGAAATTACTTTATCTGATTCATAATGAAAAAAATGGAAAGGAGATAAAAGTATGGGTACTTTTTCTATATTTGTTATTAATAAAGTTCGTTATCAACCAAATCAAAATTAATTGGTTATAATGAACGCTTAATGTCAGTTCATTATAACCAGTAAGGAGAAGGTTATAATGAACCAGAAAAACCCTAAAGACACGCAAAATTTTATTACTTCTAAAAAGCATGTAAAAGAAATATTGAATCACACGAATATCAGTAAACAAGACAACGTAATAGAAATCGGATCAGGAAAAGGACATTTTACCAAAGAGCTAGTCAAAATGAGTCGATCAGTTACTGCTATAGAAATTGATGGAGGCTTATGTCAAGTGACTAAAGAAGCGGTAAACCCCTCTGAGAATATAAAAGTGATTCAAACGGATATTCTAAAATTTTCCTTCCCAAAACATATAAACTATAAGATATATGGTAATATTCCTTATAACATCAGTACGGATATTGTCAAAAGAATTACCTTTGAAAGTCAGGCTAAATATAGCTATCTTATCGTTGAGAAGGGATTTGCGAAAAGATTGCAAAATCTGCAACGAGCTTTGGGTTTACTATTAATGGTGGAGATGGATATAAAAATGCTCAAAAAAGTACCACCACTATATTTTCATCCTAAGCCAAGTGTAGACTCTGTATTGATTGTTCTTGAACGACATCAACCATTGATTTCAAAGAAGGACTACAAAAAGTATCGATCTTTTGTTTATAAGTGGGTAAACCGTGAATATCGTGTTCTTTTCACTAAAAACCAATTCCGACAGGCTTTGAAGCATGCAAATGTCACTAATATTAATAAACTATCGAAGGAACAATTTCTTTCTATTTTCAATAGTTACAAATTGTTTCACTAAATTAAAGTAATAAAGCGTTCTCTAATTTCACAAGAGGACGCTTTATTCTTCCCAAAAAATTGTTCAATATTTATCAATAAATCAGTAGTTTTAAAAGTAAGCACCTGTTATTGCAATAAAATTAGCCTAATTGAGAGAAGTTTCTATAGAATTTTTCATATACTTAACGAGTGCTTTCACCTTTGAATATAGTCCTTCCCACTTATCATCACACTCTCCCCGATAGCCTTTTCTAGCTATATCCAGTAAAGTTACATGCTCTTTAGGTAAAAGAGGTATAGCCCATTCTGCAGCGACATCTTTCGAGGTAATTTCACCAGTAGTCACTGTTTGCCACATTCGAGCTAGGGTTAAAATTACATTACGCTCATCACCTTTTATCCCCTCAATTAGTTCTGGCAAAGAATCCTTAATTGCTCTTCGAATATCTGTCAAAGGTACGGAGACAAGTATACTTGAAGAATCAGGACCAAATAGAGAAATACTATTCTTTCTTGCTTGTGCTAAAACAATAGCCAAATCAGGATCATAGCTTGGTTCCTGAATTTGTCCATTCTCAAATTCACCCCTGAGCCACTCACCGTATATAAATTCTCTTTTTGGAGGATATTGCCAAGGGACAACTTCACTCCTATTTATAACCGTAACTTCAAGTGGTCTAACAGAATCCGTATTTCCAATCTTTCCTGATATAGTCATTAGTCTTTCTGTTAGTTTTTTTCGAGTTAATTGAGGTAAACTATGATTCACGACGACTAGAACATCTACATCGCTGTTAATGCGTAAACCACCATTTACTGCTGAACCAAATAGATATACTCCAACTATTGAACTTCCAAATAAATCTTTTACGATTTTTAATGTTTGAATCGCTTGATTTGGTATTTTTCCGTTAATCAAATTGCTCATGATTTCACCTCGTAACTGATTATGTTCATATAAAGTTTATATTGATACTCAATTTACTTACCCTAGATTGGACATATACCTAAATGACTGTTCAATAAAGCTGACCGTTAGCGTTTAAGTACATCCTTTCACAATTTGTCTACAGATTAATAATTATTCTTTATTATACAGATCTCCATATAATTTTTGAATTTGGTTCTGTAATTTTTTATTTTCTTTTTCTAATTCCATTACTCTTCTTTTTAAGGTTTTAATAAGGATTTCCTCCGAACGAGAACTTTTCTTGGGTTTTGAGACTACATTTGCTGTTATTTGACGCTCACGAAGGGATTCGATTCTTTGCCTAATATCGTGTTCCTTATAAAGCCATGATTTAGAAACATTAGCTTCCTTTGCTATTGAATTAAAATTAATAACTTTACCTTCAATCGAAAATTTAGAAATCGCTTTGTCTACTTTTTCCCTTGTCTTTTTTGATTTCTGCTTCGCCAAACGTACAATTTCTGTTGTATTTCTAACTTGTTTATCCATTGATAATTACCCCGTCAAACTTCCAATGATTTGTTCTAAACGCTCTTTAACACGGCTATTAGTCTCTACTTGTCTTTGCCATTGTTTATCCTTAGCTATGGCTAATAACTCTTCTGTACGCTCTAACTGTTCTTCGTGCTGTGGTAAGAATTGCTTACTGGTACAGAAGTGAGTGCAATCTAAGCATGCATTCGCATGTGGACAACCACCTGCTACTACTGGCAATCTACAATAACCATTTGGAAGCACTTGTGCATTTATATTTTTCTTGAACCATTGAAGCTCTACATCATCGACTTCATTATCTTCATCTAGATCAAGCACATCTCCATTATTGGTAACCAGTTTTTCCTGAAATTTAGTAAATTCATTTTTTAGAGTTTCATCAAAGATATGAGCGTATCTGCTTGTCATTTCTGGGCTTTCATGCCCCAAAAATTTCTGCACAATATGCTGGGGCATCCCGTTGTTAATCATTCTTGTTCCTACTGTATGGCGAAAGGCATGGGCATGGAATCTATAAATCTCACCTGATTTATCCACTATATTTTGCTCATAAGCTAATTTATTTAACTCACCTCTAAATGTTTCTTGTTTTAATGGCGATCCATCTTTTCTTGGAAAGAGGTATTCACTATCTGGAAATTCCTTTGAAACTTTATCTTCCCGAACTTTAATAAGTAAAGCTACCTCTTTAGATATTGGAACTATATGCTCCTTTTTCATTTTCCATTGATAATACTTTAAAAAGAAATCTCCATCTTTGTCCTCTAATAGACAGCCTTTTTTCAAGGTGCACAATTCACTTATCCTCATTCCACATTCTTGAACAATCATAGTCATCGTAGCTATATATTCGGGTAATTTATCAAGATGACTGTTCAATTGCTCTAGGACGAATTCATCTATAAAGCGTGGTTTTGCTCTTGGTATTTTCGGATAGTCCTCAGAATAAATTAATATTTTGGAAGGAACATCATCCCATTCTAGCCTAAGAAGGGTACTAAATAGTCCTTCCAATATAGAGATCCTCCCAGTTATTGTACTAGGTTTTATTCCCATCATGTTTAGTTCACTTAAATATGCTTCAATTTCCACTCTCGTTAATTGGTGTACTCTCTGAACTTGTTTAAATTTCATGTCCAGAAAATTAAAGAACTCTTTAAGTCTTTGGGCAATATCACTTACATAGGAAAAGCTATCCATGTTCAATCTCAACTTACAATATCTTTTTACAAGTTGTTTAAAATATGTATTCCGAAACCCTTTAAAGTTAATTGTATATTCATATTGTGTTGGGTTAACCTTATCATCTGGCAAAGGTAAGTTACGTCTATCCCAAACGTCTTTATCCCACTCCTCTCCATCAAAATAAAAGTTCTCATAAAACTCCATAAATTGTTTTAGATTAGTAACATAGTAGGAATTAGCTTTTACAGGTGTTTTTTCTTGATTAGCAGTAATCTTATAATTAGTAGTGGTAATTCTAACACCCCGTTTTGTCAAATAAGTTCTATACTCCGTCATTGCTTTTTCAATAGGAACTTCAGTAATTGAAGTAATGCTAGGATACTTTAAATCTAAGAAATCTAACATTTTATTAATTACTGTTCCTTTTCTAATCCAGACAGTTTTTGCATTCCATATTCCATTGTTTAAATGGTAAAAATAAAAATATTTCAATTCTGTTCTTAACCACAGATTTTTAACACGTTCAAAACGAACCCAACGATTCCTTAAAGCAGGATTCTTACTTAATTCTATGGCAGAAGGATGTGGACATTTTCTTATATCCCAACTATTATTAGCCCAAAACCCCTGCATTTCTTTATTCATTACAGCTATTTTTTTGCTAATCTCACTCTGACTAATAATTTTCCTTTTACTAGAAGCATTCATTTCTTATGCTCCTTTCTCTCGAGGTATTTATTAAACTCATTTTTCATATCCTGATCTGAAAGATGAACATAGGTATTTAACGTTGTCTGAACATGTGCGTGACCTAATCTCTTTTGAACGAACGCAACATCCCATCCTTCCCTAATTAGCTGCGTTGCGTGAGTGTGGCGAAGCATATGTGATGTAAATTCTATTCCAGTCCTTTTAACTATTCTTCTAACTAGATCAAGAACACTTTGGTACTTTAGTGGTTTCCCAAAATAGCCTTCTTTTAAGGAAATAAAAACATAATCATGCTCCAATTCCTCACTATACTCATATATCAAGTAATCTGTATAAAGTGACATAAGTTCTTTACTCACATGTATTGTTCTTTCCTTCCTTAATTTAATATAAGCTTCATTAACATTAACATCTCTAGGTGTTAAATGGATTTGATTGTCCCAAGTGACAATATCTTCAAGCCTAAGCGATAACACTTCACCGATTCTTAAACCACCCTCATACATAAGCATTAAAATTAATTTATCTCTTTTCGTATGACAAGCATCAATAATTTGCTTAACTTCCTCTGATCTCAATGTTCTTATCTGTTTCTTTTTAACCCTTAACTTTAAGACATTCTTTTGGTATCTACCCTTATTAACATGATGTAAAAATCCTTTGAAATTTCTTCCCTTTGCTTGTTTAAATACATCAATTGATTTAAATTCTCCTAATCTACTTAAATAATCAAGAAAACTCATAACTACATTTAAAATTGTATTCACTGTCGTTTCTTCTCTTATGGCTTTTTTGACTGAAGATCAATTACATTTGATGCTGAAGGATATCTCAACCAACCTACGAAGTCTGCTAACAACTCAAAGTTAATATCATTAAGAATAACACCTCTCTGTTCCATGAACTCGTACAGCAACTTTAAATGATAGCAGTATGCTTTAATGGTATTAGGAGACTTACCAGTATTATCTAAGTATTTAATAAATTTCATTACTGGTTCTACTAGCTGGTATTCTTTATCTAGTAATAAATACAATGGATACGGCTTATTCTCCACTTCTATCCTTTGAACCTTCACATGTTCCCACCTCTTTAAATACTTTAACTACTATTATTTATTATACTATGGTTAACGGGTCACCGGAGGGATGATTATGGGCACATATAATTGACGCTGCAGAGCGTTTTACGGCCTCGCGAAATATCTCACGGGGATGAACAATGGAAGCATTAAGACTACCAATAAATATGGTTTGCCGGTGGATAATTTGATTCTTTGTATTAAGGAACAATACCACAAAATGTTCCTGATTCAATCCGCGCATTTCTTCCATAATGTAGTCCGCCCCATCCTTTGGCGTCCGAATGACATAACGGTCATTCGGTGTATATTGATTCATCCGTTTTCCCAATTCAAACGCCGCCAGAAGCAGTACTCCTTTAGCGGGGCCGATTCCCTTAATCGTTGTCAACTCCTCAATCGTTGCCTCTTTTAACAAATGCAATCCTTCAAAATGACTGATTAAACGCTGAGCCAATACCATGACTGATTCTTCCCTTGTACCACTCCCGAGTAAAATCGCACATAGTTCTTGATTTGATAATTGTCCTGGCCCAAGTTTCAATAAACGTTCTCGCGGCCGGTCTTCCCTGGGTACATCTTTAATCATGATTGATGTTGATGCCACAAACATCACTCCTTGCAGATTTATATTTTTATCATACCGCTAATCCGACTGTTCCAACAAATTGGTAAAATCCCATTTTGTCGGATATATCAATAGTTAAAACGTCATTTTTGCTTAGACCAAAATTTCAAAATCAAGCCTTACAATACCCCGAAAATACAAAAACAGGTATTTTTTACATACCTGTTTTTGCTTGATTCTTATTAATTTATTTCCCGGATTTTCCGATTTTTTCATATTGCAACCATTGTTCCAACAGAAATTTTTGTCCCGTGGTAGTACTATTCTCATCTGTAACCATTTGAAATGATTCTGTTAGTGGTTGTTTCATCGAGCCAATGACCGGTGCCTGCTTGGGAAAGTCATCAATTAACTTTTTCCATTTATCAGTAGCTAATTCTGTTTGACTGTTTACTGAATCACCCCATAAACTGACAAATGACTCCAACCACTTCTGTTCAGCAGATGTTACATTTATACTGACCTCATCTGTACTCCACTCCTTCACATAAATCGTAGCATTCGAAAAGCTGTCAGCCAGTGTTTTTGCCTCTGTCTCTGAATCTGCAATCCCGGCTAATAACGTAAATTGATCGTCCCGTGGCCATATCATCACCGGATGGTTTGCATCCTCAAACTTTGCGGCCCATTTATTAGCATTTTCTTCACCTGAAAAAACACCTGCCTGTAATACAAATGCATGTAATGGTTCCAAAGAAAAAGAAGAAGTATCACCAGATCCAGCTGCTTCTGAGGAATTTGCATTTCCCGTATTAGCCAAATTATCGTCACCCATTTCACCACTTGCCTGATGACCAATTCCATCAAACATATTTAGCATAATAAAACCGAGACATAATCCGATGACAACAGCTGAAATAATGGCAGTCACAATTGTTTTAAGGTTTATTTTACTTTTCATACCTTTTCCAAATAGCTTGGATGCTCCATGCTTATTTTGAAATGAATGGGGTCGATGTCGATCAAATGCAGAAGCAGAATTACTTTTGGCGTTATCTATTGTAGATGCCTGTTCATCACGGATTGCCGGGTGACGATCTTGCTTTGCTTGTCCCACTTTCGATTGTTTGCGTTTCATCCAAATAATGACTGGTTTTCGTATTTTCACGGTCTCCCCTCACTTTGCTGCGTTCCTCTACTAATTGAGGTTTTACTTTATCTAACTCTAGCACAGCTATATGAAAAAGTAAGGCGAGTTTTGTCAGTCTTGTAAAAAAACGTTCAACATAATTTGTCATCATTCCCAAGAAGATCGTTAAACAAGTCGAATACTGCTATTCCTGTAAAAAGTACTTGCGAACCTCCAAAATAAAATGCAGTGATCCGGTGAAAAAGAAACAAGCATCCGTTTGTTCATTTAATTTTCTTGCAACATCACGCCAGTCTGCATTTACAGCAAATGTCCGGTCATCTGTTAGTTCATATAAAGCAGCTGCCGCAATTGCCCTTGGATGGTCAAAAGATGTTAAGGTGATCGATGCGAAATAAGGCTTTAACCGATATAACATTTTCACTAATTCTTTATCTTTAAAACCAGCGAATATCAAGTGTCGTTCCTGGTCCGGATAGTGTTTTAGCATTGTTTGAATAAACGACGCCGTACCTGCAATATTATGGGCCCCATCGATAATGACAGATGGGTGCTGCCTGACCAATTCAAATCGTCCAGCAACATGGGTATGACCAATTGCATGAATTGCTTTTTTCCAATCGATTTGGTATTGATTGCGCTCTAATAAGGTTAAAGCCATCATAGCAAGTGCTGCATTTTGTTGCTGATGTTGACCCTTCATTGTCAAGGAAACATGCCGATTTACGGTTCCATCTGTCCAAACAAAAGACATAGATGAATGATCTGTCTGTTCGGTTCCAGTTAACCAAAAGTCCTTGGTTAATTGATATATACTGGCATGTTTTCGCTGTGCTTCATGTTTAACTACCGCCAATGCTGCCGGTTCCAGCACACCAACAATTACTGACCTGTTTTGTTTAATAATTCCCGCTTTATGGGCAGCAATTTCTTGTATGGTGTCACCCAGAAAAGCCATGTGATCCCGCGCTACATTTGTTATAATAGATAATATAGGGGTAAAGCAGTTCGTTGTATCTTCCCTGCCTCCCATACCTGTTTCAATGATCGCAATGTCTACCCGATTGACAAAATAAACAAAAGCCAGTGCTGTAATAATTTCAAATTCGGTTGGATGATTATTCTGCTCATCCAGCATTCGAATGGCTGGATACATGTCGTTTAATAATCGAATCAAGGCAGCTTCGGTTATGGAAGAATCGTCAATCCAGATGTAACCTGTTAATCCGCAAAAACTTGGCGAGGTAAACACACCTACACGATAACCGCTAGCCTTTAGTCCATCTTTTAGGAAATGAATGGTGGAACCTTTTCCGTTAGTTCCGGCAACATGAACTGCCCGCAGTTTGTTTTGCGGGTTACCAAGTAATTGTAATAATTGTTGCATGCGATGAAGTCCTGGCTTAATTCCAAATTGCTTTCGCTGTGAAAAAAACTTTGTTACCTGCTCGAAGTTGTCAAACATATGCACACCGCTTTTCCGATCAATACTGTAAAAATAACATACCTATTATAGCAATAATTTAATCTAAAAAATACCAAATAAATCATTAGAAAGGAACATAATGATGCGCTTAACTGGATGGATTATTTATAACGGACATTTAACCGGAAATAAATTCCTTGATTTTGCCCAATGGTTGAAACGTGCAGCCAATAAACAAGGGATTGAAACGTACATTTATCAAAATAATGAGCTGCTTACTTATTTGGGTGGACAACAACAGCGTCTGCTTGGTGAGACAGCATTACCTGATTTCGTTATATTTACAGATAAAGATATCTATTTAGCCAAGCAGCTGGAATTACTGGGTGTCCGTGTCTTTAATCGTGCAAAAGCAATTGAAATAAGTGATGATAAAATCGCTACCTATCAAGTATTGGCACATCAACAACTGCCGATTCCCAAAACAATTGTCGCGCCCAAAATTTTTCCCGGTTCACCAGTAAAACCATTTGAAAACCTGTCAGATATTATTAATCAGTTGGGGTTGCCAATGATTATCAAGGAAGCATATGGATCCTTTGGCGAACAGGTATACCTTGTACATAACGAACAGGAAATACAGAACAAAATAAAGGATATAGCCGGCCGGCCGTTTATTTTTCAAGAATTTATCGCTGCTAGCTGTGGAACCGATATGCGTTTACATGTTGTCGGTGATAAGGTAGTCGCTGCGATGACCCGTCATGCCACTAACGATTTCCGTGCCAATATAACATCAGGTGGTACGATGGAGGCCTATCAGCCAGCCAATCTGGAGAAGAAACTTGCCGTAGCTGCCGCCAAAGCAATCGGTGCAGATTTTGCCGGCGTGGATTTATTATTCGGACCGGATAAGACACCAATTATTTGTGAAATCAACTCAAATGCCCACATTCGCAATATGTACGATTGTACAAACATTAATGTTGCCGATTTTATTATCCAGCACATTCGCGAGCAATTTCGCTAGGTAAGGAGTTTATGCCCCATGAAATTCAATGGATGGCTGTTATATAAAAAAGCTGATGCGATCAAAAATCAAGCATATATTGATTGGTTTATCAAAGAAGCGCAGTTTGCGGACATGTCACTCCAGCTCGTTTATCGGGAAGATTTAACAATTGGTATTATGCAGCAAAAACGTACCATCCTTTTAAAAAATGAACCGGTGCAACTGCCTGACTACGCGGTTAGTCGAACGATTGATTATGTGTTAAGCCGGCAATTGGAATCCCTGGGGGTAACAGTTTTTAATGCATCACAAATTTCAGCCATGTGTAATAATAAAGCACTAACCCATCAATGTCTGAGTATGCTTGGGATTCCCATGGTTGATACAGTTTTTCTCGAACCTCAAAGTATACCCGTTAAACCGCCGATTTCGTTTCCTGTTATCATGAAAGAAGTAGGCGGACGGAGCGGTCAACAAGTCTATTATATCGACAATCAACCGGCATGGGAATACCACAAAGGAACCGTTTCCAGTTCAATTATTATCCAAGCCTGTAATGTTAGGCTTGGCAAGGATATTGTTGGTGCGGTTCTAAGGGAAAGCAACAATGATTTCCGCGCAAATTATAAACTTGGCGGATCAGCGGTCTGGTATTCGCTGAACAAACAGGAATCGGCAATGATTCACCGCATCATTCAACATTTTGACTTTGATATGGTCGGTATTGACTTCCTGCTTAGTAAGGATGGAAATTTATTATTTAACGAAATTGAAGATGTTGTTGGATCGCGAACCCTGAGTGCAGTGAGTGATATTAACATTCTTAACATCTATTGCAACCATATCAAACAGAAGCTTTCTATAAAATAAAGCAGGAATTTCAGCAAATTCCTGCTTTTATTTTACAATTTTATTGTTCTTTTAACTCCAATAACCGTGCTTTTACCTTAGCCTGTTTATCCAAATAATCCTGTTCTTTTTGTTTTTCTTCATCTACAATTTTTTGTGGTGCTTTATTGACAAAGTTTTCGTTGGCTAATTTCTTCTGCACACGTTCGACTTCTTTATTCCATTTTTCAAGTTCATTTTCCAACCGTTTCATTTCCTTATCGAAATCAATTAACCCTTCCAAAGGTAAAAACAACTCCGCACCGGTAACGACAGCAGACATTGCTTTGTCAGGGGCAGCAATCGCAGTAGCAATTTTTAATTCACTTGGATTACAAAAGCGTTCGAGATATTCGCGTTCTTCTTCCAGTTCAGTCTGTACGGACTCATTTTCCGTTTCAATCAGCAGGCGAATTTGCTTGGACATAGGCGTATTTACCTCAGCCCGAATATTCCTTACTGCCTTGATAATTGCCACCAGACGTTTCATCTCGCTGGATGCTTGCTCATCATGTAACTCGGATTTTGCTTCTGGCCATTTAGCTACAGTAATTGAGTCACCTTGGTGTGGTAGTGCTTGCCAAATTTCTTCGGTAATAAACGGCATGTAAGGGTGCAACATCCGCATCGTCTGATCAAGGACATAGGCAAGCACCGATCTTGTCGTTTGTTTTTTAGTCTCATCATCACCATATAACGGTATTTTTGCCATTTCAATATACCAATCACAAAGTTCATCCCAAATAAAATTATACAGATAGCGACCTGCTTCACCAAATTCGTATTTATTTGTATTTTTCGTTACCTGGTCGATCGTTTCATTTAATCTGGTCAAGATCCATTTATCCGCAAGTGACAGTTCACCAGATAAATCAATATCATCATAGGTAAAGTTCTCCATGTTCATTAATGAAAAACGCGATGCATTCCACACTTTATTTGCGAAATTCCATGTCGATTCAACCTTACTCCAATAAAAGCGTAAATCCTGTCCTGGGGATGAACCCGTAAGCAGAAAATAGCGTAAGGAGTCTGCACCATACTTATCGATTACATCCATTGGATCGACACCATTACCAAGGGATTTACTCATTTTGCGACCTTCCGCGTCACGAATCAGTCCGTGAATTAATACATCTTTAAACGGACGTTTCCCGGTGAACTGTTTTGCCTGAAAAATCATTCGGGCTACCCAGAAAAAGATAATATCATACCCGGTAACAAGTACATCGGTTGGGAAATACCGCTTAAAGTCGGGCGCATCTTCATCGGGCCAGCCCATTGTCGAAAACGGCCATAACGCAGATGAAAACCAGGTATCCAATACATCTTCATCCTGCTCCCAATTTTCTTCATCTTCGGGTGCTTCTTTGCCAACATAGATTTCACCGGTTTCTTTATGATACCATGCCGGAATTCGATGCCCCCACCATAACTGACGGGAAATACACCAATCACGAATATTCTCCATCCAATGCAAATAGGTCCGTTCAAAACGTTCCGGAACAAAATGAACTTTCGTATCCTCGCTTTGCTGTAAGGAAACTGCAGCATCTGCCAATGGCTGCATGTTAACAAACCATTGCGTTGATAAGTATGGTTCAACAACTGCACCACTGCGCTCGGAATGACCAACTTGATGGGTATGGTCTTCTAATTTAAATAAAACACCCGACTCCTGTAGATCCTTGACAATTTGTTTTCGACAGTCAAATCGATCCAGACCCACATATTTTCCAGCATTTTCGTTCATTGTTCCATCTTCATTCATCACTAGGATACGTTTTAGATGGTGACGATTCCCGACCTCAAAGTCATTTGGGTCGTGTGCAGGTGTGATCTTCACCGCACCTGAACCGAAATCCATATCTACATAATCATCGGCAACGATTTCGATTTCCCGGCCAACAATCGGTAAAATGGCCTTTCTTCCAACTAAATGTTTGTAACGGTCGTCATCCGGATGAACGGCAATAGCGGTATCACCCAGCATCGTTTCCGGCCTTGTCGTGGCAATCTCAATATATTCATCACTATCTTTTAGTGGATAGCGCATATGGTAGAAATGCCCTTGTACTTCTTGATAGACCACTTCAATATCGGATAGCGCAGTTTTGGTTTGCGGATCCCAGTTAATAATATATTCCCCGCGGTAGATTAACCCTTTTTCGTAAAGGGTAACGAATACCTCACGAACGGCATCAGACAAGCCGTCATCCATTGTAAATCGTTCACGGGAATAATCCAGTCCAAGACCAAGCTTTTCCCATTGTTGGCGAATAAAGTCTGCGTACTCTTCTTTCCATTCCCATACCGTTTCCAGGAATTTTTCTCTTCCCAGGTCATATCGATTCTTTCCTTGTGCGCGGAGCTTGGCCTCCACTTTTGCCTGTGTAGCAATTCCGGCATGGTCCATACCTGGTAACCACAACACGTCATATCCCTGCATTCGTTTCATCCGGGCGATTGTATCCTGCATAGTTGTATCCCAGGCGTGACCCAAATGCAATTTCCCGGTTACGTTCGGTGGCGGAATGACAATTGTAAATGGCTCCTTGGTTTCATCTTCAGTTGCTTCAAAAAATTTACCGTTCAGCCAAAACTGATAACGGCCTTTTTCGCTTTCTTGCGGGTTGTATTTTGATGGTAATGATTTCCTCTTTTTTTCACTCACAAGCCCACTCCTCCTTTAAAAAAATAAAAAAAACCCTTTCTCCCATAAAGGACGAAAAGGATTTACCTCCGTGGTACCACCTTTGTTCACAAGTAAATAAACTTGCACACTCAAGCTTGTTAACGGTCAGCAACCGACTTTCTTACTAAGCGAAATCACTTTTGTTCAAAAAGTTGCATCAAGGGCGACCTTCCAGATAATCGTTCCTGGGAAATTCTCAGCAGTTCATTTCCCTCTCTTGAGGTGATTAACCTGTACTCCTCCCTGTCATCGCATTTTGATATTAGGATACACAGTATGAATACCATAATTTTAACGATAAAAAGCCAAAAAAGCAATATTAATATACTTATTGCACGATTTAACCTGTATTATACATATATTATATCAGAATATATTCAAAAAGTGCTTTTTGGTCACAGATTGATTTGAAACTGTAAAAGAGGTGAATGTTTATGGGTCGATACTACCGTTACCGGCTGCCACCATGGGCAAGGAGATGTTTGGTCGTCTGCGAAAGGTGTACCCTCCCCCTTCTGATATTCCAATTAATACGTACCTTATTTTTTCCAACTACATTTGACGTTTTATTATTGGGTGCACTTATCGGGATATTTATTGCGTTTTATTTAGAATGGTTTTAGTCATCAGTTTCATCAGTTGATTTTGCCAATGAATCCGTGAATTCCATCCATTGCACAGCGAAAGATAACTTACGATAATTTCTTTGCAACCGTTGTATCATATCAACCTGAGAAACTTCTGAAGGATTCTTTCGGTGTTGCGTCAACAGGTTTATGTACTGAGAAGGGTCCAATAAATAAATCGAAAGCAAATACAATTCAGCCTTAGACAAACTATTTTTCTTCATGTAGGCGGTAAAAAAATCGATGTAATCATCTGTCGGGTCATCATAATCGTTAACAATATTATGATACAAGGTAGCCAGATCACGGGTAGCATTATCATAGTTTGCATGTTCCCAATTTATTAAATATGTTCGATCTGCAAAAAGATAATGCGTAAAATCGAGTTTTCCATGACACAAGCAATAGTACCACTCCGATTGATTGCTTAATTCATCAATAAAAAGCTCAACCCGTTCCTCCAATTCACGTAAAATGAAATCCAGATCACGATACTGGCTGCAGACCAATAATTCAACAGGTGACATATAATGGTTTTTCTCGAAAACTTCCACACATTCTAATAAAAACGATCTATTTGTAACAAGCGTTTTTTTATAGTTCCGAAAACTATCAGTGATTTGTTTGACATCCAATGACATTGACTGGTTTGTCTTGGCATGAATTACACCAATTGTCTGATACATCCGCTCGATTTGCTGTTTTTTTTCAAGTTCTCTAGTTTCTATCCATGGGGTCAGATAATAAAAATGCCCATCGACCTGACACAATAAATCTCTTTGTTTTGTCATATATACTGGCAGGATGGCTGCAAGATTATGCTGTTGTGCAAGATGAAATACATTTTGCCAACTCGTTATAGTTTTACGATTCAACCTGCTTTTTTTTAAAGCATACACCTGCTTGCCATCGGTAATACGCATGACATGATCAGTAATTTGTTCTGTTGAAATGGAATGAACAGGATACGAATCCAATACCCTCAGGAAATTCTCCATATGATCGCCCCACCTTTAAAAATCAGTACCCCTTGGCAATGAAAGAATTTGCAAGGGGTAATTAAGTTACAAATGACTGTAACATTCTACTGTTTTTTGATCGGAATATACAGAAGCTGGCCTTGAGTAAGCGTATCATCCTCCAGATTATTCTTTTTCATTAATTGCAATGTGGAAATTTTGTAACGGTCTGCGATTGTTTCCAACGTGTCCTTCTCCTGAACAATACAAACACGCATCTTGGAGAAACGTTCTTCTTCATCACGAAACATGTCAGATAAGTATTTGAGGTCTGCTGTTTGGTCTTCTTTCTCCTCTGCGTTTTCGTTAATCTGCGGTCGCTCGGAATGTTGCTTATCAATGACATTTTCTTCTCTCACATTTGGGCCGGTACCACTCGTTAAATCAGATTGGCTTTCCCGACTGCTTTCACCGGCTTTAATGGATGATTCCAATGAACCGACAATATTTTCATCAGTTTCAGTCACCGCATTAGAACTATCAATTTTTTTGGAGTTTGGCCGGGTTTCCCGATCACTTTCGTCAACACTTGCAAAGCTCGATGAACTCTCAACAAATTCGAAAGTATCTGCCTCCCATGTTTGATCAACAACATTCGGAGCGCCAGATGGACTTTCCCGACTACTTTCACTGCTATTAGAAGAAGCAGAAGAAAAAGATGATTCCACTGAATAAGGTGACTCTGATACATACAGTGACTCAGAAGCATACGGCGATTCGGCCATAGCATCATTACCCGATTCCTGACTAAAACTGCTAGCTGATGCCGATGGAGAAGGGTCAGGGTCAGGATCCGGTTCTGGTTCAGGCTCCTGCTTGAAAAACTCTGCAAAGCTTTGTGATTTTTTATGTTTCCAACGGTCTGGTGAACTCACTTCATCGGAGGAACCTGATTCCCCGTTATCTGCCGGCCTTGTAGTATCAGATATACCTGTATCACTGGAAGCTGGCGTATCTTGGGATGCAAAAGATTCCGGTTTAGCGGGCATGTCGAATTCCTGGGGATCATTCATTTCAAAGTTGAATGTATGACCATCGGCAAATGGATATTCATCTGCCGCATTATTCCTTGGACTATCGACTTGCTCACTAATACCATGAATTGCAATGGTTGATGTAAATGAAATCTGATTCTTATTAGGCAGTTCGTAGTCAAACGAGTCAATACTTACCATAACATCTTCCAAATCCCCAACACGATACGTTGGTACAGAAATCTCTACAGGAAATCGATGAGAAAATTCAGTACCGCCCTCTTCCGTATCCACTACCTGCTCCACATACCGCCTTGCGTGATAATCATCAGCAAATTGGACTGTATCATCCTGCTCATCTTCATCTGCCCTTACATATTCACCGCGAAGCTCAATAACGCCTCTAATGGATATATACTCATTAAAGGGTTGAATCGAAATTTCCGGATCCAACGCTATGCCCCGTATTTCCCCAACTTCCTGTCCCTTTTCAAAATATAGCGACTCATTCAGTTCAAAATTAAAAACAGGTTGATCATTAGACAAACCACTTCCTCCCTTCAAGCAAATACATCCTACTCTCAGCCCTGCCTTACTTCACTATATGAAAATAGAAATAGGGATATGCCAAAACAGACATAGAAAAAGACGAAAGCATTTTTATAGTCAATAAAATAGAGCTACCCGTTAACGAGTAGCTCTGTTTGTTATTTATTAATTTTTGAAAAAGACGCCCGTACTGCTTGAATAGTTTTTTCAATATCTTCATCGGTATGGGCTGTTGACAGAAATACACCTTCAAATTGGGATGGTGGCAGGAAGACTCCCTCTTCAATCATGTTCCGATAGTATTGCGCAAAGTAATCCAAATTGGATAGTTTAGCAGTATCAAAATTGATAACTGGCTCATTCGTGAAGAAGAAACCAACCATGGATCCTGCCCGGTTAATATGCAATGGAATAGAAAAATCGATTGCTGCCTGTTGATAGCCTTCAACTAAACGATCAATTTTTTGATTAAGTTGTTCATATGCATCTTCATTCATGGCCCTTAATGTTTCATAGCCAGCGGTCATAGCCAATGGATTTCCAGACAATGTACCAGCATGATAGATAGAACCAGTCGGTGCAATCTTTTCCATAATTTCCTTTCTCCCGCCGAATGCCCCTACAGGCAGGCCGCCACCAATTACTTTGCCTAAACAGGTTAAATCCGGTGTAACACCGAAATAGCCTTGCGCACAATGATAGCCTACCCTAAATCCTGTCATCACTTCGTCAAAGATGAGCAGGGTTCCATTATCTTCAGTTATCTTGCGCAGTTCCTGTAAAAAGTTTTCTTGTGGTGGGACAACCCCCATATTTCCGGCAACAGGTTCCACAATGACAGCAGCTAGTTCATCACCATAGTTGGAAAAAGCCAGCCGGACACTTTCCATATCATTATATGGGACGGTAATGGTGTTTTTTGCAATTGATTCAGGTACCCCGGGGGAATCAGGCAAACCCAATGTCGCAACACCGGAACCGGCCTTGATTAACAACGAATCACTATGGCCATGATAACACCCTTCAAACTTTAGGATTTTATTCCTGCCAGTATAACCCCTGGCAAGTCTTAAGGCGCTCATGGTCGCTTCTGTACCGGAATTCACCATTCTTACTGTTTCGATAGAAGGAACGCGTTCTTTCACCAGCTGGGCCAGTTTGTTTTCTATCAACGTATTTGTCCCGAAGCTGGTTCCTTTTGCGGTCACTTCCTGTAATTTTCTCACAACCCGGTCATCAGCATGGCCCAAAATGAGTGGTCCCCAGCTTAAAACATAATCAATATATTCATTGCCATCGATATCGGTCATTTTTGAACCTTTTCCATGATCCATAAAAATAGGCGACATTTCGACTGATTTAAAAGCACGAACTGGCGAATTAACCCCGCCCGGCATCAAATCAACTGCATCTTTGTATGCATCTATGGATTTTTCAAAGCTTTTCATGTCCATCACCCCGTTTAATAATTATCTTATTTTTAACTAAAGCGTACAGAAAACCCGCTGGTGCCTGTAGCCTTTCGTTTTATTCGTTTAGCCACTTTGCTACATCCTTAGAAAAATACGTAATGATTAATTCGGCACCTGCACGCTTCATGGACGTCAATATTTCCATGACCAATTCCCGTTCGTTAATCCAGCCATTTTGTGCTGCGGCTTTGACCATAGCATATTCTCCACTGACATTATACCCTACTATCGGTGCATTATATTTGTTTTTAACATCACGAACAATATCAAGGTAGGACATGGTTGGTTTTACAATCAGAAAATCCGCACCCTCTTCCATATCAGATTCTGCTTCCCGTAATGCTTCCAAGCGGTTTGCTGGATCCATTTGATATGTTTTTCGATCCCCAAATTGCGGAGTACTGTCTGCTGCATCACGAAATGGGCCATAAAACGCTGAAGCATATTTAACGGCATATGACATAATTGGTATATTTTCAAAACCTTCCCCATCCAGTGCTTTTCGGATTGCTGCCACAAAACCATCCATCATATTGGACGGGGCGATAATATCGGCACCAGCTTTTGCCTGAGATACAGCTGTTTTCGCCAGCAGCTCCAGTGATTCATCATTGGCAACATCTCCCCCATGGACAACTCCGCAATGACCATGTGAAGTGAATTCACATAAACAGGTGTCGGCAATAACCAGTATGTCCGAGGTATTGTGCTTGATCTGACGTATTGCCTGTTGAACGATACCATGATCAACAAATGCCCCTGTCCCCTGCTCGTCTTTCTCGTCCGGGACACCAAAAAGGATGACAGCTTTAATACCTAATGATTGCAATTCCTGTATTTCCTCATCCAAATAATCCAGTGAAATTTGAAAAACGCCAGGCATGGAGGGTACTTCATTTTTTACTTGTTTCCCTTCAACAACGAATAACGGATAAATTAAATCGTTTGTTGTTACTTGATTTTCTCTTACCAGGTCACGCATCACTTGCGATGAACGTAAGCGGCGATGGCGTTTAAAGTTTAATGTTTCTGCCACAGTGCATTATCCTTTCTCAAAGAGGGTGTTCAAAAAGTCCGGTAAAAATACCTGCGAATTTCTTCGTTGGCTTGTTTCTCCGCTGCTCATGTATCTAACTGCTCAGGGGATCTTCTGCTAAAACCGCCCATTCGGGCAACGCAGAAGTCAGCACATTCGTGCAAGCCCGTGCTCGAAACTACGCCGCCTTAAACTTCTCGGTTCTTTTATCCTCCTTTTGAACACTCATTTAAAATATAATCGCTTATTTTTTCGATCATACGGTCAATTGTAAAAACATCTGGTATGATCGTATTGGTAAAGCCAGCCTCCTTGGCTTTCTTTTCGGTGGTTGTTCCAATGCAGGCAACCGGGATATGGTTCAATAACTCTTCCGTGTCCTTTGTCATTTCTATAAATGCCTGCACAGTTGAGGGACTGGTAAAAGTTATAACATCAAAACCTCGTTCGCGAATGAGCTGATTTAACCAATCCCCGATACTATAGTTAATTAATGTTTCATAAACTTCAATCGTATCATACGGTACGTGATGTTTAGTCAATTGCTCAGGCAGTGTTGGACGTGAACGATTTCCTCTTACTAGTAATATTCGTGCAACGGAATTATACCCCGCCAAAAACTCTTCCGCCATCACCTCGGCATTGTAGGTAGTGGGAATGAAATCAGCAATATAGCCATATTCCTTCAATACAGCCGCGGTTTTATGCCCAACAACAGCCAACTTATTCGCAAATAGAGCCTTTTTTTGCATATTATTTTCTTGTAAAATTTGAAAGAAAGCGTGAACACCATTTGCGCTCGTAAATAAAATCCATTGATACTTATTTAACTGCTGTAAAATTGCTCTGTGTCCCGCCTCATGTTTACAAGAAATGGATAAAAGTGGTGCCACAACAGGTTCTCCATTATGTTGATTAACAATATCGACCAATTTCTGTGCCTGCTTCTTTTCCCTGGTTATCAGGATTCGGGTTCCATTTAATGAAAACCCCATTAGTTGTCGAGCTCCTCTTTCACATCGTCGACAATTTCCTTGGCACCACGCTGGATTAAGTTATCTGCCGCTTGCTTTCCTACTGCAACAGGATCAGTACCACGAATTACTTCTTTTAAAACCGTTTTACCATCAGATGTAGCTACCAATGCTGTTAAGACAATTTCCGATCCTTGCAAATAGGCATAACCCGCAATCGGAATTTGACAGCCACCTTCGAGCAGATGTAAAAAAGTTCGTTCTGCTGTAACTGTTTTGCATGTGTATGCATCATTTAATTGTTCCAAAATTTCCCTAACCTCTTGATCATCTTCCCGGCACTCAATAGCAAGTGCACCCTGTCCTACAGCTGGTACACACATATCCGGCTCCAAATATTCAGTGATCAGGTCTTCGCTCCAGCCCATCCGCTTCATTCCCGCCGTAGCCAATATAATAGCATCATAGTCTTCTTCTTCCAGCTTACGGAGCCGTGTTTCAACATTTCCCCGGATCGATTTAATAGTAATGTCCGGTCGATTGGCCAACACTTGTGCAGCTCGACGCAAACTGCTTGTTCCGACAATTGCCCCGGTTGGTAAATCAGCCAGCGCCAAATGATTCTTGGCAATATATGCATCACGATGGTCTTCACGGACAGGTATCGAGCCGATCATCAATTTTTCTGGCAGTTTCGCTGGCATATCCTTCATGCTGTGAACCGCGAAGTCAATTTCCTTATCATACATGGCTTGTTCGATTTCTTTGACAAACAGGCCTTTTCCACCTACTTTGGACAACGTAACATCAAGAATACGATCGCCCTTGGTGACAATTTTTTTAATTTCAAATTCGTTTTGCACACCCAACTGTTTTAATTGGTTGATTACCCATTCAGTTTGGGTCAATGCCAAATTACTCCTTCTAGTTCCCACTACAATTTTACGCAATATGGTTCCCTCCAGCTATCCAAAATGAAAATTTGATAATACGCTTGATAGAAAGAAATTAATCAATAGGATTAAAAAAGCCGCAGCATTATAAATGGAGATGACTTTTCCCTGATAGCCTTTAATCAATCGCAAAAACAATGAAAGAATATATGCTGTCAGAACAAGCAATGAACCAATGGTTTTTAAGTCAAACCAATAAAATTCTGCATTGGCAACCTTCGCCCATACCAATCCCAAAATAATGGCTATGACCAATAATGGCACACCGATCGTAATCGCCATAAAGGAATAAAAATCCAGTAGTTTGAGATCGCCAAAGCGCCACATCCATTTAATGCCTTTCTTCCGCTTTAACAACTGATATTGTATAAGATACATCATCGATAATAAAAAGGAAATTGTAAAAAAACCGTATGAGATAATTGCCAATGCAATATGTGTAACCAATAGTTCATTCACCAATTCAACCCCACGCTGCGGCATGGCTACCTGGGCTTTCGTTGATATATACAATAAGAGAATAAAAAAGCCGAATACATTGGTAAAAAATACGATAAAATGTATGGGAAAAAACCGGTCAATCACCAATGAAAAAGTAATCAGCACCCAAGAATAAAAGAAAAGACTGTCCTGGATCGTGAACACCGGAAATGTAGCCTTAAATAAAACTTCAATTAGCAAAAAGACGGTTTGTGTAACCCAAACCATACTAAGTAACCAGAAGGCAATCTTATTTACCCTCCGGTTATGTTGGATAAAATCAATAAAATACCCAAATAAACTAAGACCGTAAATGAGAAGAATGATTTCGTAAAGCCATTTTGATTCTGTCATGCAAAAGGTCCTTTCACTCTAGCGAATATTTACATTTGTTAGTTTTGGAAAGGATACATGATTTATTTGGTTGGTTTGTTTATTCTCTCTTGCCTGCTGCTCAAGTTCAGCTTGCACTTCACCTTCAATACCAAAGATATTCATAAACAATGCTAATGAATCAGCCGCATCGTCACTAGCTGCCAATTCTTTTGCCTGCGTCACAGGTTCTTTCAATAATTGATTGATAATGCTTTTTGTATGTTTATTTAATACCTTTTTCTCTCGGGCAGTTAAATCAGGCATCTTGCGTTCAATACTTTTCATTGTTTCCGCCTGAATGGATAATGCCTTCTTCCTTAATGCTGTGATAACCGGGACAACCCCCAATGTTTGCAGCCATTCATTAAACGAAACAATTTCACTTTCCAATGACATTTCAATTGCTTGAGCAGCCTGTTTACGTGATGCCAAATTTTCATCCACAATATGCTGCAAATCGTCAATATCATATAAAAACACGCTATCCAATTCACTAATTGCCGGGTCCATATCCCTTGGAACTGCAATATCGACCAAAAAGAGCGGACTACCTTTTCGTTTCTTTTGAATCGGCTCCAGATCTTCCTTTGTCAGCACAAAAGAATCAGAGCCGGTTGAACTGATTAAAATATCAGCATGTTGCATCACGTCAAGTAAATTGGCGGATTGTTCCGCTTCAGCCTGAAATTGCTTTGCCAATTGCTCCGCCTTTTCAAGGGTCCGGTTAACAACGGTTATTTGCGTTGCACCTGAACCATGAAGGTTTTTGGCTGTTAACTCGCCCATTTTACCTGCGCCTAAGATAACAACATGTTTATGCTGCAAATCACCAAAGATTTTTTTTGCCAATTCGACTGCAGTATAGCTGACCGAAACAGCTTGTTCGCCAATAGCAGTTTCTTTATGTGAACGTTTGGCAAAGGTGATCGCCTGTTTAAATAATTCGTTAAAAATGGTTCCGGTTGTTTTTACTTCTTGAGCAGTTTGAAACGCCTGTTTCACTTGTCCGAGGATTTGTGTTTCTCCCAGAATCATCGAATCAAGACCAGATGCTACCTTAAAAAGGTGTTCAATTGCGTCGTCTCCTTCTGCAATCCGTAAATATGTGGCAAATTCCTCCTTATCAACCTGAAACCAATCAGCCATAAACTGTTTGATATAATATCGTCCGGTGTGCACCTGATCTACCACTGCATAAATCTCCGTACGATTACATGTGGAGACAATTACATTCTCAAGAATACTTTTTTGTTCCTTGAGCGTTTGCATTGCCTGGGCTATATTTTGCTCCTGAAATGTTAGTTTTTCCCTAATTTCAACTGGGGCTGATTTATAATGTAAGCCAACTTTTAAAATATGCACGTCATTCTACCCCCATAAAGCTGTAAACACATAATTTTTAACCTAACCTTTATTATAACACAAAAAACATCCCTTATTTTCTTAAAATGTGAACAGGAAATGAAACAATATGTTAGGATGAAACGTATAAGTGATGTTCAAACCGAATTTTTAACATCCTCTATAGGAATTCAATTCGTTTGTAATTTATCATAATGATACACGAGAAGCAAGAAATCAATCTATCAAGGAAGTGAAAAGCATGAGCAAAACCAAACAAAAGTCCTTTGCCGGTTATTTGTTAATCGGGATTGGCGCATACTTCCTCCTGCGTGAACTACAGGTGCCGATTATTACCAACTTTTATTCATGGACAACACTCATCATTATTATCGGGCTTGCACTACTTATTTACAGCTATAGCGCCAAAGAATATCAGCATTTATTCACAGGAACTTTACTTTTGGGATTAGGAATCCATTGGCACGGACTGAATCATTATGATTTTTGGATTGATCATTGGGCTGTTTATCCACTTATCATCGGTATTGCATTTATTGTCCGTTCACTGCGGACGAAAAAAGGATTTTGGCTTGGCATATTATTTGTCGGCATTTCGATTATATTCATCTTTTCCATACAGCTGCCAATTTGGTTTGACTGGGTTTACACTGTCATGGATTACCTGGAACGATTTTGGCCTATTGTTATCATTATTATCGGTATCTATCTACTGATGCGAAAAAAATAACCTGCTATTTTAGCAGGTTTTCAATAATCATAAGTAGGTTTTCAACAATGCCCAAGCCTCGTCCTTCCCTTCCCCGGTTTCCGCGGAAAATGGCAGGAGAGCATCCTCTGCTTCCAGCTGCAATGTTTCCCGGGCTCGTTTTAAATATGCTTGCCTTTTTCCTTTAGGGATCTTATCCAGCTTGGTTGCAATCACGATAACTGGCAGTTCAAAGTATTTGACAAAGTCGTACATTTGCACGTCATCTCTTGTTGGTTCGTGGCGAATATCAGTAACCAGTATTACCGCCTTTAACGTCTTGCGATTTTGGAAATATTCTTCCATCATCCGGCCCCACTTTACCCGCTCCTTCTTGGAAACCTTGGCATAACCATACCCAGGTACATCTACAAAATAAAACAAATCATTAATTTTATAAAAATTCAACGTCTGAGTTTTTCCCGGTTTTGATGAGGTTCTGGCTAAATTCTTGCGGTTAATCAATTTATTAATAAATGATGACTTTCCCACATTTGAGCGACCAGCCAGAGCTATTTCCGGAAGCTGGTCACCCGGATATTGTTTTTTGCTAACAGCACTTATAACGATCTCAGCGTTTGTTACTTTCATGATTCTCCTCCACAAGCGCATACTCTAACACCTGATCCAAGTGTCCAACAGGGATAAATGTTAAACCATCACGAACACTTTCCGGAATATCTTCTATATCTTTTTTATTATCTTCCGGGATAATAATGGTGGTGATTCCAGCCCGATGCGCACTCAATGATTTCTCCTTAAGGCCGCCAATTGGCAATACACGACCACGTAATGTGATTTCTCCAGTCATTGCTACTTCTTTTTTAACGGCCCTGCCCGACAGCGCGGAAACCAATGCTGTTGCCATGGTAATACCGGCCGATGGACCATCTTTTGGTGTAGCTCCTTCCGGGACATGAACATGAATGTCATACTTTTCATAAAAGTCAGGTTCAATCCCCAGTTCTTCCGCTCGAGAACGAATATAACTGAAGGCTGCTTGTGCTGACTCCTGCATCACATCACCCAGTTTTCCAGTAAGCGTCAATTTACCCTTTCCTGGATAATAGGATACCTCAATCGATAATGTATCGCCGCCTGCTGTTGTGTATGCAAGACCCGTTGCAGCACCAACCTGATCTTCTGCTTCCATTTGTCCGTAACGGAAAATTGGTTTACCCAGCATATCCTCTAATCTCTTCTTAGTTACAACTACCCGCTTTTTATCCTCAGTAATAATTTGCTTGGCAGCCCTCCTGCAAAGTGTAGCAATTTGCCGTTCCAATCCCCTTACACCGGCCTCACGGGTATATCTGCGAATGAGTTCCAGCAAGGCATCATCCCGCACCTGTAAATTGCCCTTTTTTAATCCATTTTCTTTTAATTGTTTAGGCAGTAAATGTCTTTTGGCAATATGCAGTTTCTCTATTTCTGTATAACCAGCTATCGTAATAAGTTCCATTCGATCCAATAAAGGTGCAGGAATATTATTGATGTAATTGGCAGTAGCGATAAATAATACATTCGATAAATCATACGTCTCCTCAATAAAATGATCACTGAAATTACTGTTTTGTTCCGGATCAAGGACCTCCAGCATTGCCGAAGATGGATCTCCCCGAAAATCATTGGACATTTTATCGATTTCATCCAGAAGAAATACAGGGTTAATTGTTCCTGCTTTTTTCATACCTTGAATAATTCTCCCTGGCATTGCGCCAATATATGTCCGGCGATGTCCCCTTATCTCCGCTTCGTCACGAATACCTCCCAGCGAGATGCGGACAAAATTTCGGTTAACGGAAGCGGCAATTGATTTTGCCAACGATGTTTTTCCAACCCCCGGCGGTCCTACGAGACATAAAATTGGACCTTTGATTGATTCGGTCAATTTCTGTACTGCCAGATACTCCAATATTCGTTCTTTCACTTTTTCAAGACCATAATGATCCCGCTCCAAAACATACTGTGCTTTATTAATATCAATGGTATCCTCTGTTTTAGTTGTCCATGGCAAGGCAAGCAGCCATTCCAGATAATTACGGATGACAGAACTTTCCGCAGAACTTTGTGGGACTTGTTCGTATCTGCCTAATTCTTTCCAGGCGACCTCTTTCATGCGGTCAGGCATATCGGATTTTTCAATTTTGTCCTGTAGCTGACTTACTTCGCCGGTTTTCCCGTCACTATCTCCAAGTTCATTCTGAATTGCCTTTAACTGTTCTCTTAAGTAATATTCCTTTTGCGTTTTTTCCATCGAAGTTTTTACACGTTGGCCTATTTTCTTTTCCAAATCAAGTACTTTTTTCTCGTTGGAAATTAATTTCAGTAAATGTTGCAGTCGGCTTTTTACATTTTCTGTTTCCAGCAAAGCTTGTTTATCTTTTAATTTTAATGAAAGATGTGATGTGATAATATCAGCAAGACGTCCTGGTTCATCGATATCCGCCACCGTTGCAAACGTCTCCTTGGTTATTTTTCGGGAAACTTTTGTGTACTGTTCAAACTGATCTAGCAGCGTTCTCATTAACGCCTCTTCTTCATTCGTATCGTTGCTTTCCTCTTCAAGTCGGTTTATTTCCACAAAGAAATCATCTTTTTCCTCAATAAAACGAACGATTTCACCACGGTATAACCCTTCGACAAGCACACGAATCGTCCCATTAGGCAGCTTTAACATCTGGTTTACCTTTGCCACTGTTCCTACTCGATAAATATCGGCAGGCTTTGGCTCATCGATACTTACTTTTTTTTGAGCAGCAAGAAAAATGGTCTGGTCATCCATCATCGCCTTTTCTAATGCTGCTACAGATTTATCCCGGCCAACATCAAGGTGCAGCACCATCGTTGGAAAAACAAGTAATCCACGTAATGGGAGGAGGGGAAGTTGTTTAGAATCATTTGTCATCATATGTACCTCCATAATTCAATATCTCTTCTATGTCTTCCTTTATATTCCTAAATTTTATAGAAAACCCGTCCATTTGTAAATGTCCAGGTGAAATAACTGTCCCTAGTATGACCTTCAGCCTGGTTATCATGCAACGGTAGGTATTGTCTTACTTCCCTGTAATAAAAGTGAAAAAAGACTAGCCAAAAAGCATTGAAACTCCCAGCAATTATGGTCATCATAAAGGAGCAATAAGCTTCAGGCTAGTCTTACACTTATTCTTTTCATTCTGATTCTTGATTAACGCGACCGTTCAGCTTCTACGCCAGTAGCACTGCTTTCACCTTACTCACGAAATAAGACAGAGTAGAAATTCAGGCTCCATTCCTGTGCCAGCGTAGACCTCGTCTGGAGCCAACATCGGCCTCCAATCAGGCACTTTCTCTAGGAAGCTTTTCATTACCTTGCGTCACCGTTCCATCATAGAAGACCAGTTTCGGGTTGCCATTTTCTTGTGAGACTGTTTCTTTTGTAATCACACACTTTTCAATATCTTCGCGTGATGGCAGTTCAAACATCACATCAAGCATAATTCCTTCAATAATTGAACGCAATCCACGGGCACCTGTTTTGCGTTCAATTGCACTCTTGGCAATTTCTACAAGTGCTTCATCTTCAAATTCCAGTTGCACGTCATCCATTCGGAAAAGTTTTTCATATTGCTTCACCAATGCGTTCTTCGGTTTTGTTAAAATCTCCACAAGTGCATCCTCATCCAATGGTTCCAGTGCACCGATCACTGGCAAACGACCAATAAATTCCGGAATCAAACCATAGCGTAACAAATCCTCCGGCAGTACTTTAGACAGTAATTGTCCAACTTCCAGATCCTCTTGTTTGTCATTGGAACCAAACCCGATTACTTTCTTGCCGAGGCGACGTTTGATGATTTGATCGATCCCATCAAATGCCCCACCGCAAATAAATAATACGTTCGTTGTATCGATTTGGATAAACTCCTGATGCGGATGTTTCCGGCCACCTTGTGGAGGAACACTTGCCACAGTACCTTCAAGTATTTTCAATAATGCTTGCTGAACACCTTCACCGGAAACGTCACGGGTAATAGAAGGATTCTCTGATTTACGGGCCACCTTATCGATCTCGTCAATGTAAATAATTCCCTTTTCTGCTTTTTCTACATCATAGTCCGCAGCCTGGATTAACTTTAGCAAAATATTTTCAACGTCTTCCCCAACATAACCAGCTTCCGTCAATGATGTGGCATCGGCAATCGCAAATGGGACATTCAAAATTCTGGCCAGCGTTTGGGCAAGCAGTGTTTTACCACTTCCTGTCGGGCCAATCATCGCAATATTACTTTTGGACAGTTCCACATCATCCGAATTTTTGGGTGCATTAATCCGCTTGTAATGATTGTAAACAGCCACAGACAAATTCTTTTTTGCTTTATCTTGACCAATCACATAGTCATCAAGAATTTCACATATTTCTTTCGGTTTCGGCACTTCTTTGAATTCTGTTTCTTCTTCTGTACCAAGTTCCTCTTCCACTATTTCCGTACAAAGATCAATACATTCATCACATATATAAACACCAGGTCCAGCAACCAGTTTTCGTACTTGATCCTGACTCTTTCCACAAAACGAACATTTTAATTGTCCTTTTTCTTCATTAAATTTAAACATTTACATTTCACCCCTAGAATTCACTTAACTTTATTTCCATCATTCATCCGCTTACGTACTCACTTTCATAGCCATCATATCAGATGAAGCATGGAAAACAAAACGATACATCTTCAGTACCTGTACCATTATCGTTTAAGATTTCATATCTATATTTTTTTATTATGGAGAAATAAATATAAAAGTCAAATCATAACTATTGTTAGTGTATGTTAACATGCGGATAAAAAGTCGCAAATAAATCTGATTTTCTGGTTTATTCACGCTTGGAGGCGGGTTATTACTGCCCATTAATGCGTAAAGGAACAAGGCGCGAATTATTCGCGCCTTGTTTCCTATTATTAACCATCTTCGGTTGTACTTAAACCATTTTCATGAATTATTTAGTTATCGTGGTACTATTATCAACTAAAAAGTCAACCGCTTTTTTCATCTTCAGATCCTCTTTTAATACTTCCGTGCTTCCACCAAGCGCTTGTACCAACTGTTCGGTACTAGCACCGTACATGGACGCCATATTCTCCAGTTCATTCTCCGCATCTTCATCAGTAACTTCCAAACCTTCCTGATTGAAAATGGCTTCTAAAACAAGATTACTTTTGACACGTTGTTCTGCATCGTCTTTAAGTTGTTCACGTAATGCTTGTTCATCCTGACCAGAGAACTGCTGGTACATTTCCAATGTCATGCCTTGCATTTGCAGACGCTGTTCAAATTCCTTAACCATCCGATCAAGCTCGGTATCAATCATAGCAGATGGTATATCAACCTGTGCATTGTCTGTAGCTTGACTGATTAGTGATTCCTGCTTTTGATTCTCAGCATTTTGCTTTGCTTGCGCTTCTAAATTTTCACGTGTTTTTTGTTTTAATTCGTCAAGTGTTTCTACTTCTTCATCAACATCTTTAGCAAATTCATCATCAAGTTCAGGCAACTCTTTTGTCTTTATTTCATGAATTTTGACTTTAAACGTTGCTTCTTTACCTGCTAATTCCTCTGCATGATAATCTTCCGGGAAGGTTACATTGATTTCCGTTTCCTCATCAGAACCCTTTCCAATCAACTCTTCCTCAAATCCAGGAATAAATTGGCCAGATCCAATTTCCAATGAAAAATTATCGCCTTTACCACCTTCGAATGGTTCACCGTCAATGAACCCTTCAAAGTCAATCACTACTGTATCGCCCTCTTCAATTGTTCCTTCTTCTTTAACGATCAGTTCTGCATGATGTTGTCGTTGATGTTCGATTTCATGATCAACATCCTCATCAGTTACAGTTGTATCCTGTTCTTCCACTTCAAGACCCTTGTATTCTCCTAACGTTACCTCAGGTTTTACCGTTACTTTTGCAGTGAACACAAGATCCTTACCTTGTTCAATTTCTTCAATATCAACTGCTGGTTGTTCAACTGGCTCAATTCCGGTTTCTTCAACAGCATTCATATATGCGTTTGGAAGCACGATATCAACCGCATCCTGGTACAGAGATTCGACACCAAAACGTTTATCAAATATCTTGCGTGGAACCTTCCCCTTACGAAATCCAGGAATTTGCACCTTTTTAACAACTTTTTTAAAAGCTTGATCCAGTGCTTTATCAAACTCGTCCGCACTAACGCTAAATGTCAAAACCCCTTCATTACCTTCTTGTTTTTCCCAATTTGCTGTCATGCTACTTCCCTCCAAAATCTATTCATTCCATTAATTATTTGTTCAAGACATTTCTGTTTGTACAAAGATATAAGATGAACCTAAATTTACAACCATTTTATTATAACATAATTAGTGACCCTTTCAAGCAATTCCTAAGGTTATTCATCAATAACGAACAAATATAGTTTCTCACATCGTTCTATTTGTTCTTTATATTCTTGTACCATAAACTGATCCGAATGGTCTTTTATCGGCAAATTTAACCGTTCTTTACCAATTGCCATTAACGCTCTGGCAATTATTGTTACATCCTCATCAGGCGGCATCACAGGATAGCGTACATAGCTATACTGGAGTAGTAATTTTTCCACCAGCATATATAATGTTGGGTTTTCCTGCTCCAAACCTCCGATCTGAAGTTTTGTTTGTTTTACAATACTATGTTCATCATATTTAACAACTGAATTCGGTACCACTGTCAAGTTGTGGTTCAATTTATGTATGGTAACTGGTTCAGAAACATCCATTTCCTGTAACAGTTGAAAAAGGCTTGTTTTGATAACCGGGTGGATCTGCTCGCTGATTAACAATGGAGTCAGCAAAGCTAATTTAGGTTTTATTTTTTCACTTCTGATTTTTTTTAGGAACAGCCATTGTTTTTCGTAATCACTTTCTTCAACTGCTTTTAGCAATACTTTTATGTATTTATCCAATTTCAGTTCTTTTTGCTGGTGGTTCATTTTTTCGCTCATATCATATAACTGCTTGAATTGGTCTTCATATAGAGGAGGAATATTATCCGTTTGGCATTCCGCTTCAATTTGTTCCATTAATTCCTCATATTGGCTGGTTTGAAATAATAAGGTTAAATAAATATGTAAATATTGATAATAATGTTCTCCTTTATGCGCGATTAAGTCTTCACACAAATCCTGTGCATCATCAAGATATCCCAATTCCATTAAACAAATAAGCTTGCCAATCAAAATCTCATGATTCGCTACTTGATAGTTTATCAGTTTATTCAATTTTTCCAATGCTTCTTCATAACGTTTTGCTCTAAGAGCTGCCAGGCTTTCCTCCTCAAGTTCTGTTTTCCACTTAGGAAAAAGCACGACATTGTTGTTATCGCACATATCTTAACTCCTTCCATCCTTTACTGCGATAAACCATTGCAAAATATATACCCCATTGTGTATGCAATAAAACCCTTTCATTTCATCATAACACGATTACTATGTAAAAAAAAGAAACCTATTGCATATATAGGTTTCTTGCTAAAAAAGCGTCCCAGGCAGGATTCGAACCTGCGACCCACAGCTTAGAAGGCTGTTGCTCTATCCAGCTGAGCTACTGGGACATTCATCAAACTTATGTATGGAGCGGGTGAAGGGAATCGAACCCTCATCATCAGCTTGGAAGGCTGAGGTTTTACCACTAAACTACACCCGCATCACAATCGATTAGCAGAACTTTTTTAACAGACAAGATCTATTATAGGCATCTATTGTACATTTGTCAATGGTTTTGCCAGGAATTTTAAGGCTTATCCATTGTTCTTCTATAGATAAACCCTAAAGTTCCTTTGCTAGTAGTAAAACCCGACTAAATCACCATTCTTATTGTCCGATTTTCGGTTTTTAACCTGTTAAAAATGTATAATTTTGATGGTATGGTTAATTAAGCCGTGCTAGTTAATTAAAGATGTATGATATGTAAGTTCCTTTACCATTTCTCCATCAATGTTATAAAAATTAACATAGACATTATCTTTTGCTGTCCAACTAATAATTGCATACGTACATTCGGATATCTTTCTTGGCATTCGAATACTGCCAGGGTTTATAAATAACTGATCTCCGGATTTCTCCGCACCAGCAATATGTGTATGACCGAAACAGACGATCTGGGCATTACTCTCCTGCGCCCGATACGCTATATTCATTAAGCTCATTTTTACTTGATAAAGATGTCCATGTGTAACAAATACATTGACACCGTCTGCATCAATCAACTGTTCATTCGGAAATCTGGAGTCACTATCGCAATTTCCGGCAACTTTAACATATCCCTCAAGTTCAGGTGCATCCATTTCCAATTCCGAATCTCCGCAATGAATCATGAAGTCTGCATGATGCCGTTCCCTAATTTGCGTTAATTCATTTGTTAAACCATGGCTATCACTAACAACTAAAATATTTGGCAATTCAGACCCTCTCCTTAAACGTTTGACACGATTTAATCTTACCAGAAGTCCGGATATGAATCCAAAAATATCATTCGAGTTTCCTGGTCAAAGCTGGAATATCGTTTTCCAATTTGATTATCGCTTTTTTTCGGTGACTGATGGCGTTTTTTTCTGATGGATCAAGCTCAGCCATTGTTTGTGAATAACCAGTTGGGATAAAAACAGGGTCATACCCAAAACCATTTTTCCCCTTAGGTGCCATTGCGATACTGCCTGTGCAGACTCCTTTATAAAAGGTAGTCTCATGATCCGGCATGGCAATCGCAAGCACGCATACAAAGTGGGCTTGACGATGTTCAGGAGGTACACCCTTCAGTTCGTTCATTACTTTAACCAGATTATTCTCATCATTTTTTGGTTCACCGGCATAACGCGCGGAAAAAACCCCTGGCCTGCCATCCAAAGCATCGATCATTAAGCCGGAATCATCAGCTAGCACAGGTATTTGCATTCGTTTGGCAATCGCTTCGGCCTTTATGGCAGCATTTTCTTCAAAGGTAGTTCCTGTTTCTTCAATATCTGGAATACTTTCCGGTAAATCCAATAAAGACACAGCCTGAATTTGATACCTATGAAAAAAATCCCTGAATTCTGTCGCTTTACCCGGGTTTTTGGTTGCAATGATAAGCTGTTTCATTTTCCGCCTCCATTATGGTCGTTTTATCTGGATTCTCCGATTCGTTCGGCTAGTGTACCAAGTGTTGCGCGTTGTTTTTCAATAATGGAAGTGATGCCTTCGTTTGCAAGCCCGAGCATAGTTTGTAGCTGGTTTGCGGTAAAGGTTGCCTCTTCCCCTGTACCTTGGATTTCTACAAATTCACCGGAACCTGTCATGATAATATTCATATCTACATGTGCCTTGGAATCTTCTTCATAATTCAAATCCAAAATTTCAGTTCCGTCTGGCATTACCCCTACAGAAATGGCTGCCAAAAAGTCAGTGACCGGCATTTTGGTTAATACTTTTTTATCCAGAAGTTTCCCGAATGCTTGAACAACCGCGACAAAAGCGCCGGTAATCGATGCTGTCCGGGTTCCACCGTCAGCCTGAATAACATCACAATCTACCCAAACTGTTCGTTCGCCGATTTTGTTCAAATCAACAACCGCCCGTAACGCCCTGCCAATCAGTCGCTGAATTTCCATAGTTCGGCCACTTACTTTTCCCTTGGAGGATTCACGAATGTTTCGCTGCTCTGTTGCCCGTGGCAGCATCGCATATTCAGCTGTAATCCATCCTTTGCCCTGACCGCGCATAAAAGGAGGAACTCTATCTTCAATGCTTGCATTACAAATCACTTTTGTATCTCCGATCTGAATCAATACAGAGCCTTCAGGATGTTTAACAAAATTGGGTATGAAAGTAATTGGTCGTAAACTGGTTGATGTACGTTGATCATTTCTCACTATTAACTCCTCCTTATAACAACTACAATCGTAACATATTTTTCGCAATGGCAACACGTTCATACATTGGATTTTCTTAACCAAAGCACAAAGGCGTAAGCGCCCGGTTAGCGGCGTATGTGCTGTGCCCGTGCAACACGGGTATTTAATATTTATAATTTCCTAAGCAATAAAAAGAAGGGCTGTATTACCAGCCGCTTCATTTTAAAGCTCTTTTGTTTTAGTTACCATGTCTTCAGTTACCGGCTCCGTGTATGGTTCACCATTTTCATTGAAAAGCTTATCAACATCCTCTACCTTTACATTAACTGCTTTAACACCTTTTTGTTCGGTTAATGTCCGCACTAAAGTTTCAATTACATCATCCGAGATTGTTGTCTTATCTTTATTCTCTAAAATATCCTGATTAAACTTTATGTCCAGCACACCATCATGCAATGACGGTTTTGCGGCTAAAGTCGTATCAGAATTAAACACCTGCTTGGCGTTAACTTTATACCCCGGTCCATTAACCAATGCCTGTACAATGGCCCCAAATACATCTTCACTTTTATCAGCTGCTACATGTTGTGTAACAGGAACAAAATATTTGGTATTGTTATATTCTGTTGGATAATACATCGTTACCGCCTTACTATCAATTAAGTCAACAGTATCTGTCTGTGTCAGATTAATGCCATTTGTCCTGGAGTAGCCATCCCCAATTGGTGTACCGTTTACGGGCATTTCAGTTTGCGGATAGCCATTTATCTCCAGTTTCATTTTATCGACACCATCAAACTGCGTTACCGTATATGTCATAGCCTCCAGTATTTTCAATTCATCATCTGCTTGATAGTTTTCAAATTCCTTGGAAACATCAACAACCAAAGTACCGTCATCCTTTAGATCCAGTCCCTTAATTTCTGTACCTGATGGAAGTACGGCTTGAAAACCATTTGGAAGCACATTTGCAACCGGCCCATCTTTTACCAAGTATTCTAATGCTTGCGTTGCTACTTCCATCGAATCGGCCTTAGGCAGTTCGACCGTTTGTGGAGCTACCATTCCATTGGCATCAAGTAAATATAATTGCCGCTTCACCGTTTGATCCGTCGCTTCTTCTTTTTTTCCCTTTTCAGCCTTTTTGTCAGTTGCTTCATCTTTGGCTGAATGGTTATCAAGATTATCTACTTGTTCGGCACCTTGTCCCTTTGGTGGATCCATTTCCTCATTTATTGATTGCTCCCCCTTAAAACAGCCTGACAATATGATGGACATACTCATAATCCCAGTCATAAGTAATATACCACGCTTCTGCATATGATTCCCTCCCACGATGGTTGTACTATTATATATACGAGCCTATCGTAAAATTAGACCAACATGCAGAAAAAAATCAGGCTTTGCTTATCCTGACGTTAACAAATGACCGCCTTTTCAATCGATACTTTTTGAAAATCGGCATCAGTCTTAAAAACATCCTCCGCGATTTTACGAAACGTTCCTAATTCGCCAGTCGCATAAAATTGATGCACCGGAATACGGTCTCCTGTATATAATTTCTTATGAAACGATAAAATCGCACTTGTCTCACGGGCAGTCTCTTCACTGGACGAAATAACTGTAACACGATCACCCATCACTTCCTGGATGGTGTCTTTAATTAGCGGATAGTGAGTACATCCAAGAATTAATGTATCAATATGGTTATTTTCCTTCATCGGTTTCAGGGCATCCTCAACAACCTGTTTCGCTGTTTCTCCACTTAATATTCCTTGCTCTACCATTGGGACAAACGTGGGACAGCTTTGTACATGAACGTGGATATCTGAACGGATGTCCCTTAAGGCTTGTGGATAAGCTTGACTGCGAACAGTTCCCTCTGTGCCAATTACCCCGACATAGCCGTTTGACGTAAAATTGATTGCCGCTCGAGCACCAGGCTGAATAACCCCTATCACCGGTATTGACAATTGTTCCTGCAATTCAGTTAACGTAAATGCTGTGGCAGTATTACAAGCAATAACAAGCATTTTAATCTTCTTTTCCAACAGGTATTCTACCATTTCCCAAGTGAATTTCCTTACCTCTTCTTTAGATCTTGGACCATAGGGGCAACGCAATGTATCACCAAGATAAATCAATCGTTCTTTCGGCAGTTGTCTGATTAACTCATGAGCGACGGTTAAACCACCAACCCCTGAATCGATAACGCCAATTGCATCCTCCAAAAAAATCGCCTCTTCTTTGCTGTTATTTATCATGATTGTTCTTCATTTGTGTCTAAAGCAAAACGAATAGTTCATGCTTTCCTGCCATTCCGGATAACATTTTCTATTCCTGCCGTTTTTCAATTACTTCACTAATAATATTTCTCCCCTTCAATAATACATGTATGCGAACAACACACCAGTCGTTGATGTCACATATCCGTTTGACATTTTATTTTTTTCATTAAGTCGACCAAAACAGTTGTGACACTAAAAGCCAAGCTGCTTTTCTATTTTATCATAAACCAGTTTTATGAACTTAACAAAAACCACCTCATTTAAAGAGGTTGTTCAAAAAGTCCGGTGCTCAAAGCTACGCCGCCTTGAACTGCTCAGTCCTTTTCATCCTCGTTTTTGAACACTCACTTAAATGTATTTTACCTGTCAACGACGCGGCAAATTTGTTTTTTTCCTCTTCGCTAAAAGCAGCGTTCATTAATTTGCGTTTATTTTCAGTACACATAGAAAATAAATATGATGACGCTTCTATAAATTGTGCTCACCGATTGCCTTTGCATTCATAAGCTATAGTGACTAAATAATTCCCTTCAATCTGCAGCTCTATGACAGTAAGGAGGGGTTAAGATTTGAAGGACAACGACTATAAACCGAAGCAATTATTAACAAAACGAGAAAAAGAAGTATTCGAACTCTTAGTACAAGACAAAACAACAAAAGAAATTGCCCAGGAATTGTTTATATCTGAGAAGACTGTCCGTAACCATATTTCCAATGCTATGCAAAAATTAGGGGTCAAGGGGCGATCGCAGGCAGTAGTAGAGCTCCTTCGCATGGGGGAATTAAAGCTCTAACAAAAACCGGCTTTCATCTATGAAGGCCGGTTTTTAGTCGGCCTTCCTTAACATCTCACTTTTTCTGCGGGGTCTTCACACTGCGCATTCCCACAGGAGTCTCCGTGTTTTTCCTCCGCTAACTAGTTTATCATTACCATTTTTATTCATTAATTTCAACCATAGATTTTGGTGGACCCAAAAATCAAAAAGAAATGGTCTCTATCGTGCGCCGATAGAGACCATCATCATATAATAAAAATCCGCATTAAATACGATCACTGCCAAAGAAATTCTTAAATGCCTGAATGTTTGTATCCCGGTTCATTGCAGCAATGGAGGTAGTTAACGGAATTCCTTTTGGACACACCTGAACACAGTTTTGCGCATTACTGCATCCAGAAATTCCACCATCTTCCATGAGAGCTTCCAGCCGTTCACTTTTATTCATTTCCCCTGTTGGATGTGCGTTATACAACCGTGGCAATGATAGCGCAAACGGTCCGATGAAATTTGATTTATCATTTACATTTGGACATGCCTCTACACATACCCCGCAAGTCATACATTTTGATAGTTCATATGCCCATTGCCGTTTTTTCTCCGGCATACGTGGTCCAGGTCCCAAATCATAGGTGCCATCAATTGGAATCCAGGCTTTGATTCGCTTCAAGGCATCAAACATCTGCTCCCTATCAACAATCAAGTCACGTACAACTGGGAACGTGCTCATTGGTTCCAGACGAATTGGCTGTTCCAATTTATCAACTAACGCCGCACAAGCTTGACGGGCAGTACCATTAATCACCATAGAGCACGCACCGCACACTTCCTCCAAACAGTTCATGTCCCATTGTACGGGGGCTGTTTTTTCTCCTTTTGCATTCACTGGGTTTTGTCTTATTTCCATCAACCCGGAGATCACATTCATATTTGATTTATAAGGAATTTGGAACGTTTCCTCATAAGGAGCAGAATCCGGGCTGTCTTGACGCTTGATAATAAACGTAACAGTCTTTTGCTCAGCCATGTCTATCCCTCTCTCCTTAGTGTTTTTTCGTGTAGTCACGCAACCTTGGCTTTATTAAGGAAGTATCAACTTCTTCATATGATATTTCCGGGGCATTTTCTTCTTTGTTAAACCTGGCAATTGTTGTTTTTAACCATTCTTCATCATTACGATCCGGATAATCTGGCTTGTAATGCGCTCCCCGGCTTTCATTACGGTAATATGCACCCAATGTAATAACACGAGCCAAATGCAGCATGTTTTTCAATTGACGGGTAAACATAATACCTTGATTACTCCAGCGTGATGTGTCATTAACATTAATGTTTTCCCAGCGTTCCTGGAATTCCTGAAGTTTTTCATATGTCTTCATCAATTTGTCATTATGGCGCACAACAGTTACATTATCCGTCATGATTTCGCCTAATTCCTTATGGAGACTGTAGGCATTTTCATTACCATCCATCTTCATCATGGCTTCAAATTTTTCCTGTTCCTCTTTTTCCCGATCCTCAAACAGCTTGGAAGAAAGATCAGAAACATGCTTATCCAGACCATCAATATATTTAATTGCATTTGGACCTGCCACAGAACCGCCATAGATCGCTGATAATAAAGAGTTTGCACCTAAACGGTTGCCGCCATGCTGTGTATAATCGCACTCACCGCAGGCAAATATTCCCGGGATATTGGTCATTTGATCATAATCAACCCACATACCGCCCATGGAGTAATGAACCGCCGGGAAAACCTTCATTGGTACTTTTCGCGGATCATCGCCAACAAATTTCTCATAAATTTCAATGATTCCACCTAATTTGACATCCAATTCTTTTGCATCTTTATGAGATAGATCAAGGTAAACCATATTTTCACCATTGATACCAAGTTTTTGATTGACACACACATCAAAAATTTCACGGGTCGCAATATCACGAGTAACCAGATTTCCGTAGGCTGGATATTTTTCCTCCAGGAAGTACCATGGTTCTCCATCTTTATACGTCCAAACACGACCACCTTCACCACGTGCTGATTCACTCATCAGACGAAGCTTGTCATCACCCGGGATTGCGGTTGGGTGAATTTGAATAAATTCACCGTTAGCATACTTCACACCTTGTTGGTAAAGCGCACTGGCTGCCGACCCAGTATTGATCATGGAATTTGTTGATTTCCCGAAGATAATTCCTGGCCCGCCAGTCGAGAAAATTGTTGCATCAGAAGGGAATGACTTAATTTCATGTGTTTTGATGTCTTGGGCAACAATCCCTTTACCAACACCGGCTTCATCAATAATAGCACCCACAAATTCCCAGCCTTCAAATTTTGTAACCAAACCTTCGACTTCAAAGCGTCTGACTTGTTCATCAAGTGCATATAGCAGTTGCTGTCCTGTAGTTGCCCCGGCATATGCTGTACGGTGGACATCCGTACCACCAAATCGCCGGAAATCAAGCAAACCCTCTGGTGTACGGTTAAACATGACGCCCATACGATCCATCAAATCAATGATGCCAGGCGCTGCTTCACACATCGCTTTTACAGGCGGCTGATTAGCCAAAAAGTCACCACCGTATACCGTATCATCAAAGTGTTTCCAAGGTGAGTCACCCTCACCTTTTGTATTCACCGCACCGTTAATACCGCCTTGGGCACATACAGAGTGAGAACGTTTTACAGGCACAATCGAAAACAGGTCTACATTCACACCCGCCTCAGCTGCTTTAATTGTTGCCATTAAGCCGGCAAGACCACCGCCGACAACAATAACTTTACGATTACTCATAATAAACACTCACTCTCCTAGTCATTAATCCTCTTAGATTCCATAGGCAAATGTTAATAAAGAACGAACACCAATGTAGCTGATCACTAAAAATATAATTAATGTTACATATGTAGCAATTTTTTGTGACCTTGGTGATTGCGTAAAGCCCCAGGATACCAAGAAACTCCATAAACCATTAGCAAAATGAAACGTAGTTGAAATCAGACCGATAATGTACACCCAGAACATAACCGGATTTGACAGAATATTTTCCATCAAACTGAAATCCAATGATGCATTGCCAAGCCAGATTTGAATCCGAGTTTCCCACACATGCCAAACGATATAAATAAATGTGATAATCCCGGTCACTCGCTGCAAAAAGTACATCCAATTACGGAAATAGCCATATTTCGTATAATTGTTCTTGGATACAAAAACAATATAAACCCCTAATATCGCGTGAAACAAGATTGGCAGATAAATAAGCACAAATTCCAACACAATTAAAAATGGCAAACTTTCCATGAATTCAGATGCTTTATTAAAGCTTTCCTCCCCATACACAGCAAAGTAATTTACCACCAAGTGTACGATCAGAAAGAGACCAACTGGTATGACCCCTAACAGCGAGTGTAGCCTGCGATACCCAAATTCGCGATGTTCCACTATGTATTACCCCCCTTAATAAATGTTATGTAATATTGGTTGTACGCATAGAGGATGTTCATAAAGTCCGGTGAAAATGGCGCCTCGAACAACGATGCATTCAGGACATGCTATATCGGCGTTGCAAAAGGACGCCTGAGAGAGTTAGCAGACCCTGACCCTTTTATCTTCCTTTTTGAACACACTCTTAGATGGACGGTGAAACTGTTTTTTTACCCCTGGTTATCCCATCACCGCCAAAATTGTACAATTTATGACACATTCATTGTACTTCTAACTACAATTAGCGTCAAGAAAACAGACAAGAAATTTTTTCAATCCGACCCCTTCCATCCGACCTTTTTGAACATCCTTTGTAAAAAATTCAACGGGATACTTGCACAACTCATGCATAAAATGGATAATAAATATAGCTTGTCATGCTACAGGTTATGGATGAGGTTGTAGCCTGTGGTTGTTTAAACATCGTATACATATTGATAGCAGATTGTCTTGTTAGGTAGAGAGGATGACACAAATGGGAAAGGAACCAGAATTATTCTCGTTATCCAAGCTGGATGAACTCCAAACATCCGGCGCTGGGTACGATGTTTTGCGATACATGGCGTTACCGGAATTGTTAGGATCAGAATCAGATACACTATTTTATTTTTTGGGGAAAAATTTGGCAAGAAAACTGGAATTAAGCTCGATTGATGATATTTATCAAGCATTTGATAAACTTGGCTGGGGACGATTGGAACTGGTAAAAGAAAAAAGGAGAGAACTCATTTTTCATTTAATGGCAGACTCAGTTGTGAATCGAATACAAGGGCCCTTCCCGGTAGAATTCCGCATTGAAGCAGGCTTTCTTGCTGAGGCTCTTCAACTGGTAAAAGGGGTTCCCTGTGAATGTGTGGAAGAAATTCATCATAAAATTTATCAGGTTGAGTTTTCAGTTGTTTATACTACCAAGTAACCAATTTTTAAGGGAACTGTTTCAAGTACAGTTCCCTCTTTTGTTTGAATGAACTTAAATGACAATAAAATTTGTTTTCCTTATCCGTCATTATTGTTATTTAAATGATCAAGTACTTGTTCAGCAATATTCTCGGGAATGCCCAGTTTGGTAATATCCTCTATTGAAGCCTTCCTCAATTCACCGACTGATTTAAAATGGGTCAGCAACAGGCGACGTCGCTTCTCACCAACCCCTGGTATTTTATCAAGCTCTGATTGTACCAGGTTTTTACCACGTAATTGCCGGTGAAAAGAAATCGCAAACCGATGTACCTCATCCTGAATCCGCTGTACCAGGTAAAATTCCTGTGATTTACGTGACAACGGTACAACAGACGGTGGTGTCCCATAAAGCAACTCACTTGTTTTATGCTTATCATCCTTCACCAGTCCGCATAATGGGATATCCAGGCCTAGTTCATTTTCGAGCACATCAAGCGCCACATTCATTTGTCCCTTACCGCCATCCACGATAATTAAATCGGGTAGCGGCAATTGATCCTTCAACACCCGTGTATAGCGACGACGAATTACTTCACGCATTGTTTCATAATCATCAGGCCCTTCAACATGCTTGATTTTATATTTACGATATTCTTTCTTATTTGCCCGCCCATCAATAAAAACAACCATAGCCGAAACAGGATCCGTACCCTGAATATTAGAATTATCAAACGCCTCAATCCGGTGGGGCACTTCAATTTGTAACACGTCACCCAACTGCTCTACCGCTTTAATAGTACGTGCTTCATCTTGTTCTATGATTGTAAATTTTTCTTTCAGGGAAATGGAGGCATTCTTTTTCGCCAATTCTACTAATTCCTTCTTTTTTCCCCTCAGTGGTACATGAACATCTACTTCCAGTAATTCCCTTAGAATCTCAGTATCCGTACCGATTGGAACAAGCACTTGCTTTGGTTTCAGGTGATGTTGATGCAAATAAAATCTGCCAATATAGCTTAAAAATGTTTCCTCGGGTTCATCGAAAAACGGGAACATGGCTACATCCCGTTCAATTAGTTTCCCCTGTCTAACAAAGAAGACCTGGATACACATCCAACCTTTATCATAGCTATATCCAAAAACATCACGATTTGTCCGATCATTCATTGTCATTTTCTGTTGCTCCATGACCGCTTCTATATGGTGAATTTGATCACGCAATTCTTTTGCCCGTTCAAAATTCAATGCTTCACTGGCAGCTATCATCTTGTTTTTTAGATCTGCCTTGATTTCTTTGTGCCCACCATTTAAAAATGTGGTGATATGCTGGACAATTTCTTTATATTCTTCTTCCGATGGAGGTGTTTCCGCACACGCCAAACATTGACCCATATGATAATAAAGGCAAAAACGTCCAGGTGGATTATTGCATTTTCGTAACGGATACAAACGATCCAGCAGCTTTTTGGTTTCTCTTGCTGCCAACACGTTTGGATATGGTCCAAAATATTTACCTTTATCCTTTTTTATTTTTCTGGTAATCAGCAGGCGCGGATGTCGCTCATTGGTTATTTTTAAATATGGGTATGTCTTGTCGTCTTTCAACATAACATTGTATTTTGGATCGTATTTTTTTATTAGATTCATTTCCAAAATAAGTGCTTCGATTTCTGATGAGGTGACAATATACTCAAAGTTATCGATTTCCTGCACCAATCGTTGCGTTTTCTTATCATTCGCACCGGTAAAATAAGACTTTACTCGGTTTTTTAATTTCTTGGATTTACCAACATAAATTACTGTTTGATGTTTATCTTTCATTAAATAACAACCTGGCAAGGCAGGGAGAACAGCTAATTTATCTTTAATGGTTTGGTTCATCATATCCTCCCCTTGCATCGTAAAACATCGCCTGTTTCGTCCCGTCTATAGCGTAAGGGCTCTTTAAACGCAAGACATCCCCTGTCACAGCAGTAACAAGGGATATTTTGCACCTTATATCATACTTTTCCATCGATTAAGCATGTTTATCAATTAATTCAACCAATGCTTCTTTCGGTTGAAAACCAATTACCTGGTCAACTACATTCCCATCCTTGAACAGGAGTAACGTTGGAATACTCATAACACCATATTTACCGGCTGTTTCCTGATTTTCGTCTACATCCAGCTTTACGATTTGAACTTTATCACTCATTTCACCATCAATCTCTTCCAGAACCGGTGCAATCATTTTACAAGGTCCACACCACGGTGCCCAAAAATCAGCCAAAACCAAGCCTTCTGAGGTTTCTTTTGTGAAATTCTGATCGGTTACATGTACAATTGCCATTCATTTCCCTCCTTATCTTACTTCTGGTTAGAGTATACCATCGTTATGATCCGGTAGCTAATAGTTTGCTTATCGGTTCCTGCATTATACAGGTTTTAATGCTCGAGGAGTCTGAACATCATCGCCCAGATTCCCCAATCAACGCACATTGTCTTAAAATCAGTAAAAAGGGATAAAATTCATGGTTTTTATTCAGCTTATACCAGGAAAGTCCCCGTCCGGCTCCAGCTTCCAGCGGACGCTTACGCCTTTGTTTTATGAAGGCACTTTGACCTTTTTGATTTCTTCAATCAGTTTTGGAATAACTTCAAATATATCGCCGACAATACCATAATCAGCTACATTAAAAATGTTTGCTTCCGGATCTTTATTAATGGCCACAATTACCTTTGAATTGGACATTCCCGCTAAATGCTGAATGGCTCCGGAAATACCACAGGCAATATATAAATCAGGGGTAACCACTTTACCGGTTTGCCCAATTTGCAAGGAGTAATCACAATAATCCGCATCACACGCGCCACGCGAGGCACCTACCGCTCCACCTAACAAATCTGCAAGCTCTTGTAATGGTTTGAATCCTTCCGCACTTTTCACACCGCGTCCGCCGGAAACAATTACTTTTGCTTCGGACAAATCAACACCTTCTGATGCTTTTTGGATCACATCTTTAACCACTGTACGCAGGTCAGTAATCTCAACATCTTTTGCTGTCACTTCGCCACTGCGGGATTGATCCCGGTCAAGTGCAGCAATATTATTTGGGCGAATCGTCACAAAGGTAACATCATCGGTTATCACTTTCTTTTCAAAGGCCTTTCCGGAATAGATTGGCCGAATAAACGCAACCTGATCACCATTTATTTCAATATCGGTCGCATCGGAAATCAAGCCAAGTTCCAGCTTACTGGCAATCTTAGGAGTTAAATCCTTGCCAATGGCCGTATGCCCCATTACAATTCCATTCGGAGATTCATCATCGATAATAGCCATCAATGCTTGACCAAAACCTTCAGGGGTATACGTTTTTAACTTTTCATGTTTAACTGTCACAGCCCGATCCGCACCGTAATAGATCATTTCATTTGCTTGTGCTTCCAGATCACTGTCGCCACAAACAACACCAACGATTTCTCCATCCGGGTTGATTTTTTTTGCAGCTGCAATTGCTTCAAAAGTAACGTTACGCAATGAACCATCTCTTGTTTCACCAATTACCAAATATTTATCACTCATGATTTGCATTCTCCCTTCTATGTTAAGTTCCTACAGTACCTTTGCTTCATTTTTAAGTAACGATACTAGTTCCTGAACCTGATCATCAAGTTCGCCTTCTAATACTCTGCCAGCCTCTTTTTCCGGGGGTAAAAATATTTCAATTGTTTTTGTCTTTGGTTCTAATTCATCTTCGTCCAAATCAAGGTCATCAATTTCCAGTTCTTCCAGTGGCTTTTTCTTTGCTTTCATAATTCCCGGTAAGGAAGGATACCTCGGGTCATTTAGGCCTTGCTGGCAAGTGACAAGAACAGGCAAACTTGTTTCAATTTTTTCCACGTCACCTTCAACATCTTTATCAATGTACGCAGTATCGTCCTCGATTTTCAGGCTGGTAATTGTGGTGACAAAAGAAATTCCCAACCGTTCTGCAAGCCTTGGTCCAACTTGACCGCTTGCTTCATCGATGGCCACATTACCGGCCAAAATTAAATCGGCTTCCTTATCCTCGAAAAACGCTTCCAAAATTTTAACTGTGGTAAATTGATCCCCGTCTTCCAAATCATCCTCTGTATTAATCAGAACAGCTTTATCAGCACCCATTGCCAATGCCGTACGGAGTTGTTTCTCTGATTCTTCATCACCGATCGTGATAACGGTTACTTCACCACCATGCGCATCCCGCTGATTAATAGCCTCTTCAACTGCATATTCATCGTACGGGTTTATAATGAATTCAACCCCATCATCTTCAATGCGGCCATTGGAAATGGCTATTTTTTCTTCAGTATCAAAAGTCTTTTTTAGTAATACATAGATATTCATCAGAAATCCTCCTTCGTCTATTTATCTTGAAAGTTAGGTTTACGTTTCTTTAAAAAAGCTGAAACGCCTTCCTTTGCATCCTCTGAATCAAAAACTTCACTAAAAGCCTTAGCTTCAGCATTCATACCATCTGTAAAACTTTCTGTAACGGAATAAGGAATTAATTTCATTATCCGGTCGATCGTCAGCTTGCCTTTAGAAGCTATTTTTTCCGCTAGTTTGATAGATTCTGTAACAACAGCATTTTCGTCCACAACACGGTTAACAAGACCAAATGACAGAGCTTCTTTGCCACTGATCGGCTCAGAACTCAGAATCATTTCATAGGCCTTGGCTGTGCCAACATAACGCGGCAAGCGCTGGGTTCCTGCAAATCCGGGGATGATACCTAGTGTTAACTCCGGCAATCCCAGCTTTGCATTTTCAGCCGCAATTCGCATGTGACAGGCCATAGCGAGTTCTAAACCCCCGCCTACAGCGGCTCCATGGATTGCTGCAATGAATGGAATCCCAAAATGCTCGATCCGTTCAAATAAATGCTGTCCTTTTTCGGAAAACGATTGATACTCAGATATCTGTTGAAAGGAAGAAAACTCTTTTACATTAGCACCGGCAGAGAAAAATTTCCCCTTTCCTGTTAAAACAACCACCTTAATCGTTTTATCTTTTTCAATTTCATCCAATTTTTCTGATAGTTCATCCAACACTGAAACAGATAAAGCATTTGCAGGTGGGCTTTGAATGGTTAATATAGCAACATGATTTGTTACTTCATACGTTAAAGCTCCCAATTTTTTATACTCCCCCTTTTACAAGTATCATAACAGAAAATGATTGGAGTAACTAGCCAAAAGTGAAAGCGCTTTGTTATTCATCCATTAATCCATGGATCAATAATCCGTGAACTTGGGGTGCTTGAGCCACCAAATCATATTTCTGCTCATTCATCACCCAGTTGGTAACAATTTCATCCATTGTGCCAAATATCATTTGCCTGACAAGTGGAAGATTCATGTCAGAACGAAAAATTCTTTCATCGATACCCTCGGAAATAAGTTGATCAATAACCTCCAAATACGGCTTTAATACGTTATTAATCTTTAAGCGCAGATCCTTGTTCGACTGACGCAATTCTAATTGGGTGACAATTGCCAGATGATGATCTTTTGCCAATTGATGAAAGTGCATTTCGATTAATGTTAACAATTTTTCACTGGCAGTTTGTTTCTTATTAATAGCTATAGCGATTTGTTCGATAAACTGCCCCATTTTTTCCTCAAAGAGGGAAACAAGAATATCTTCTTTATTTTTAAAATATAGGTAGATTGTACCGTCAGCAACACCGGCCTTTTTGGCAATTTTAGATACTTGCGATGCATAATAGCCATTTTCTGCAATGACGGCAACAGCTGCGTCAATGATTTGTTTGTATTTCGGTTTATTTTTTTCCATGTCTATCTCCTTAGCAGATCACAAATGAATGAATGGTCATTCATTTATAATTTTAGCTTGTTCCCCGGATTCTGTCAATCATCACCTTGTCCATCTCCCAGCCTGCCAATCTGTTCGTGCATTTAAACTGTTTTGCTGTCCTTCTGTACCTTCTCCTTTTCTTCATCAACCAATTTTCGTCTGAGGATTTTACCGACGGCTGTCTTTGGCAATTCATCACGGAACTCATAAATTCGTGGTACCTTATAAGCAGCCAAGTGTTTGCGGCAATGATGATTTAATTCCTTTTCAGTCAGTTGATAACCATCCTTCAAGACAATATATGCCTTAACCGTTTCGCCACGATAGGCATCGGGAATCCCGGCAACAACAGCTTCTTGAACCCCCTCGTGTTCATAAAGCACTTCTTCCACTTCACGCGGATAAATGTTATATCCGCCGGCAATAATCATGTCTTTCTTCCGATCAACGATATAAAAGTAACCTTGTTCATCCATATAACCGACATCACCCGTTAACAGCCAGCCATCTTTTAGAACTTGGTTTGTTTCATCCGGTTTATTCCAATAGCCTTTCATCACTTGTGGACCTTTGACAACCAATTCTCCTGTTTCACCAACTTTCACTTCATTCATTTCGTCATCCACGATTTTGGCATCGGTGTCAGGCCATGGAATACCGATACTCCCATTCACACGTTGACCCCAGACTAAATTCGCGTGGGTAACAGGAGATGATTCGGTTAAACCGTATCCCTCCACTAACTTACCAGCTGTAACGTCTTCAAATTGTTTCTGAACATCCGTTGGAAGCGGTGCTGAACCGCTGATACACGCTTTGATTGAGGATAGATCATATTTATTTAATTTTGGATGATTTAATAGACCGATATAAATGGTAGGTGCCCCAGGGAATAACGTTGTTTTTTGTTTCTGGATCGTTTTTAGAACCTCTTCCGGATCAAATTTTGGCAGCAATACCATTTTCGAACCGAACATAATGGACATATTCATCACGGCTGTCATCCCATAAACATGAAAAAACGGTAAAATACCCAGAATAACTTCTTTCCCTTGTTCTGCCTTGTACAACCAGGTTTGACACATTTGCACATTTGCAACCAGATTATAATGAGTCAGCATGACACCTTTTGGAAAACCGGTTGTCCCACCTGTATATTGGATTAACGCCAAATCTTCTTTTGGATCAACAGTCACTTCCTGGTAATTTTCAGAAGTATGTTCCATAATCAATTCCCAAACATGTGTATTTTCCGATTGCTCTGGTTTTACAACCATGTTATATTGTTTTTTCTGGATAAAAGGGTATGCCGTATTTTTTGGAAATGGTAAATAATCCTTTATTCCCGTTACGATCGTATGTTGAAGCTGTGTTGCATGCTGTACATTCATAACGGTTGGCAGTAATATATCCAGACAAACAATCAGCTTGGCTCCGGAGTCATATAACTGATATTCCAATTCACGCTCCTTATATAATGGGTTTGTCTGTACAACCGTTGCGCCTGCCATTAATGCACCATAATAACTGATAACCGATTGGGGAGAGTTTGGCAGCATAATTGCTACACGGTCTCCTTTCTCAATTCCCAATCCCTGCATGTAGCAGGCCATTTTCTTTGCTTGGTCATACAGTTCTTGAAAGGACAATTCTTTACCCATGAAGTGAAGCGCTTTCTTTTTCTTGTAACGCTTGGCTCCTTCCAGCAAAAAAGCATGTAAAGGCTTGTCATCATAGGTAATGGTTGTCGGAATATCGTCAGGATAATGCTTATACCAACGTCTTTCTTTCCCCATTTAATCTCCTCCTTGCGTAATAGTAGATGTTCAAAAAGTCCGGTAAAAATAATGTTTCAGGATAAGGGAATCTTCTGCTATAGTCACCCACGTCCTGTGGGCAACGCAGAAGAGCCATATCATGTAGAAACCCGCACTTATTTCTATTATACGACTTATTTATATTTTTTGAAATATATTTGATTAAAATCGGAGAAGTTATTTTTCTAAATCAGATAAACAATCCCTATAATCACAAAAACAATTGCAACGACAATTAATACTTTGGCTAATGTTTCCACCTTTCATTCTCCCTCGCACAAATATTTAATTTCAGTTGAATTCAATAATCGTGACGCCGCTTCCCCCTTCCCCAGATCCACCAGGACGACTGTTTTTGATTCTTGGATGTTTTTTAACAAATTCTTTTACCCCTGATCGTAACGCACCAGTACCCTTTCCATGAATAATGGATACCTTGTTATAGCCGGCCAGCAACACATCGTCTATATATTTCTCCAGCTGGGACAGTGCATCTTCATATCGTTCACCGCGTAAATCAAGCTCCGGTTTTACATGATAGCCTGAGCCCTTTACCGTCGCCAATGGCCTTTCTGGCGCTTGCTTTTGGTTGGAAAGGCGTTGTAAGTCATCACGTTTCACCTTTACCTTCATGATGCCAACCTGCACAAGATATTCATCATTACCCGCTTTTTCCAGTACAGTTCCAGGTTGATTCACAGTCAGTAACTTAATATCGTCACCGGGATGCAATTCATTTTTTGTATCTTTGGATTCTTGATGTGTTTGATTTTCCATTTTTTTAGACGAAAGATTAGGTTTTGCATCCTCGAGCATTTTTTTCGCTTCTATCCATTCATGCTCTTTTATGTCAGCATCGTTTTTCATCGAGCGGATTTCGCCGATGATTAATTCTGCTTCCTCTTTTGCCTTTTGTACAGCCTTTTCTGCCTTCGTTTCTGCTTTTTTATATAGTGATTCGCGCTTTTGTTCAAATTGTCGCCACTGTTTTTTTAAATCATTATGGAGTTTCTCTGTTTGCAGCAATATCTGATGGGCTTGTTCATAGTCTTTTTCCGCCTGGAGTTGTGATTGTTCCAATGATGCAATCATATTCTCCACGCTTTTCGAATCGACCCCGACAAGCTCTTTGGCATGGTCTATAATGGCGTCATTCAGACCCAGTCGTTTTGAAATTTCAAATGCATTACTTCGTCCGGGAACACCAATTAACAATCGATATGTCGGCTGCAATGTTTCCACATTAAATTCAACAGACGCATTAATAACACTATTCCTGTTATAGCCGTATGCCTTTAATTCCGGGTAATGAGTTGTAGCAATTACCCTGGCATTACGGGAAATGACTTCATCCAGAATAGCCATCGCCAGTGCAGCACCTTCCTGTGGATCAGTGCCTGCCCCGAGTTCATCAAAAAGAACCAGCGTCTTATCATCAACTTGTTCCATAATTGATACGATATTGGTCATGTGCGAGGAAAATGTACTCAAGTTTTGTTCGATCGATTGTTCATCACCAATATCAGCAAAAACGTGTTTAAAAACAGCCAATTCACAACCGTCAAGTGCAGGGATCTGCAACCCGGATTGGGCCATTAATGTACATAGTCCCACCATTTTCAATGTAACTGTTTTCCCGCCAGTATTTGGCCCGGTAATAACGATAGAAGTATAAGTCTCACCAATTTCTACATCATTGGTGACCACATCATCCGCGGGAATTAACGGATGACGCGCTTGTTTCATTTTAATGATACCTTGATCATTGATTTTCGGCATCGCTGCTTTCATTTGTTTTCCTAATTTTGCACGCGCAAACATAAAATCGATCTTGGCCAATACAGCGATGTTTTCTAACAAAAATGATTCGGCACTAGCAATTTGCCCACTTATTTCCCGTAAAATCCGTTCAATTTCCTGCTTTTCTTTTGCCCTCGTCCCCTGTAATTCATTGTTTAAATCAACCACTGCCCTTGGCTCGATAAATAACGTTTGACCAGATGCGGATTGGTCATGAACGATCCCGCCGATCGAGCCACGATATTCTTGTTTGACGGGCAATACGTACCGATCATTTCGAATGGTAATCAAGGTATCTGACAACATATTGCTTTTTGTTTTTGTATAATGATCTAATTTGTCGCGGACGCGTGATTCATACGTACGGATCGATGAACGGAGTCCACGCAATTTTTCTGATGCGCTGTCCATCACATAGCCGTGATCATCAATGCAGCTCTTAATGTGCCGCTCCAATTCCCGTAATGGGGTGATTTGTTCGGTAAGTGCGGTTAAGATTGGTGGTTCCTCTTCCAATTTTCCAATAAAATCTTTGACTTGCCGGCCGCCGTAGATTGTATCGGCTACATCAAGGCATTCCCCTGTATTCAACATTCCACCGATGACACTGCGCTTTACACTGCCCCTGATGTCTGATATACCACCTAGTGGGATCTTTAAATTTAACCGTTCGACTTGCAATGCTTCATCTGTTTCCTGCTGCAATGTTTGTACCTCGTCCATTTCGGTAACAGGTCGCAAAGAACTCGCCAGCTCCTTACCCAAGGATGTTGCAGCCTGATTCTGCAATTGATCCAGAATCTTATTGTATTCTAATACATGCAAAATTCGTTCGTTCATACATTCTTCTCCTTTTCCAAGTGAGCGTTTTGCTTCACCGTAAGAACCTGCCCAGTTACATATAGATCTGTCCACATTATTTATTCCGGTTCATATAATCCTGTAATCGTGTTTTTGTCCACGTATTGATAATCGTGTCTTTTTGCAGCCAACCCTTTCTCGCCGTTCCAACTCCATAACACATATGTTCAAGCATATGAAAACTATGAGCATCCGTATCAATGGCAATGGGCACGCCGGCATCCTGTGCCTTTCGCACCCATTCCGCCGCTAAATCAAGCCGATTTGGGTTCGCATTGATTTCCAAGGCAGTCTCTGTTTCTTTGGCTCGTTCGATTAACTGATCCAAATCTACTTGATAGCCCTCTCTTTTGCCAATTAGTCTGCCTGTCGGATGGGCGATGAGCGAAACATACGGACAATCGAGGGCTGCATATAACCGTTTCATAATCATTTCCTTTGACTGACGGAAACTGGAATGAATCGCCGCAATAACAAAATCCATTTCCTGTAAAAAATCATTTGTAAAATCAAGTGAACCATCGGGTAAAATATCCATTTCTACACCAGCAAAAATATGGATATCGGGATACTTATTATTTAATCGGGCAATTTCTTCCCGCTGTTGGCGCAATCTTTTTTCATTTAAACCATTGGCAACCCGCAAAAATTTGGAGTGATCGGTAATGGCAATATATTCATACCCTTTCTGGCGGGCCTGGTTTACCATTTCTTCAATTGATTGTGCACCATCACTCCATGTCGTATGCATATGCAAATCACCGCGTATATCCGCTAAGTTTACCAATTCGATATTTTCATTATAATTCTCTATTTCTCCTGTATTTTCCCTTAACTCAGGCGGGATAAAAGGCAATCCAAAATGGCGGAAGAAATTTTCCTCATTTTTAAAAGTAAGGATTTCACCCGTTTTATCATGTTCAATGCCGTATTCATTGATTTTTTCACCTTTTGCCTTTGCCAGTTGCCGCATTGCAACATTATGTTCCTTCGATCCGGTAAAATGATGCAATGTAGAAGCGAATTCCTTTGGTTCTACAATTCGAAAATCGACGTTAATATCATAAACATCATCAAGGGTTACCGATACCTTTGTTTGGCCGCTGGCAATGACCTCTTTGATATTATCTAATTCAAGCAACGCATCCCGAACCTTAAGTGGCTTGCTTGTAGCGATGATAAAATCAAGATCTTTGATAGTTTCCCGCATTCGTCTAAGACTGCCTGCCCGTGAAAAGGTATCAATTTCTGGAATTTCCTTTAAGTCCGCTTCGATTTTCTCTGCAAGCGGGAGCATGATGGCAATTGGTAAACGCTCCGGCCGTTTATTAGCGTCTGCTAAGGCTTTAATAATTTTTTCGACCGATTTTTTTCCGAAACCTTCAAGCATTTCAACTTTACCACTTTCGCAGGCTGCCTTTAACGAAACGGCATCCGTTACCCCAAGCTCCTGATACAATTTTGCCAGTTTCTTGCCTCCTAGTCCAGGCAGGTTTAACAACGGAATCAAACCGGCAGGCACCTCTTTTTCTAACTGTTTTAATGTTTCTGATTCCCCGTGGTTGAGATATTCATGTATTACTGTGCCTGTACCTTTGCCAATTCCTTTTATTTTTGTAAAATCATCTATTTCTGCCAATGAACGATCATCACGTTCAAGCGCTTGTGCTGCTTTACGATAAGCGGAAACTTTAAAGGGATTTTCACCTTTTAGCTCCAGATAAATAGCTATTTTTTCTAGTACATGTAAAACATCTTTTTTGTTTATCGTCATGCTGCTCACCTGCTTATCATCATATCTTCTGTAAATAAAAAGACTGATTCATGAAAGGCCCATACCAATTGTACACAAAATACAAGGCATATTCCTATAATGTGGAATCAGTCGTTAGTGGACGATTATATTGCAATCATGTTTTCCGATTTACACTACATTCAAATCCTGTATTATCCTTTGCTTGGAACCCGATCGATTAGGCCTTCGAGTTGGGAAAACCATAAGTCTTTCAACTGACCCGATAATACCGGGGTATGCTCAATAATCAGCTTGGCAATGAAAGAATCATTGATCCATGACTGAACATTGCCCAATGGTGTCAGAGCCAGGATATATAAAATGACAAATAATATCAAATAGACTTCAACAAACCCAAGGACTGCACCAAAAAGCCGGTTAATCGAATGAAAAACAGGGAGTTCTGCAACAAAATCAAGCATGGATGCAATAATTTGCAAAAGAATTTTTACAGCAAAGAAAATAACCGCGAAGGAAATAGCATTATAGAAAGCCGTTTCCATCGGCTCAGACTGTAAGAAAACTGCCCATGAGCTATCACTTGGCAAATCCGGATAAGGAATCCAAAAAGGTAGCTTTGCTGCCAGATTATCGTAATACAGTGCGGCAACAATAAATGCAATAATAAAACCAACCAAATGGAAGACCTGTAAGATAAATCCTCTTCTTAGTCCCATTAAGAAACCAAAAAGTAATAAAATAATTAAAATGAAGCTAACCATTGCTACTTTTCCTCTTTCTTATTCATTGAACCTAGCAATTTCGCATATTCTTCTTTTAGTTTCAAATACTCATTCATTGAATTCACTGCGGTTAAAACAGCTAACTTTGCTGTATCCAGGTCTCTATTGGCAGCTTGAATTTCACGCATTTTTTGATCCACCAAACTGGCGACGAGCCGAACATGATGTTCAGGTTCTGTTCCAACAATCGTATATGATTTATTATGTATTTCAACCGTTATTCGTGTTTTGTCATTCTGGGTCACACGGCTTCCCCCTCAGAAAAAATTATTCACTTTATCTTAACATGAAGATGGCGTTTAGGGAACTGAAATAATTTCTCTTTTCTGGAATGGTTATACACCTGTAAAGCTTTTTGAACATCCGCTTAAAAAGAAATACCCCAATCCAGCTATACACACTGGACCAGGGCACTATTTACGATCTTACGTATGCATCATATTTTTCGTTAACAGCAGCAATAATCTGTTGGTAGGAAGCTTCTACTTCGTCATCCGTTAATGTCCGCTCCGGATGCTGATAAAGCAACCGGTATGCGATGGACTTCTTGCCTTCTGGTAAACGCTCACCAGTGTATACATCAAAAATCTGAATATCTTTAACCAATTCCTCACCGGTTTGTTCAATCACATCTTTCACACTGTCTGCACGCACCTGTTCATCCAGGACAAAGGCAATATCGCGGATGATGGATGGATATTTTGGAATTTGCTGGTAGTTTGGCACACGAGCATGGGTTGCCAGTACAGTTTCCAGGTTCACATCAAAAACGTAAGTCTCATTTAAATCCATTTGCTGCTCTAGTACCGGATGAACCTGACCAAGAAATCCGATGACCTGTTCTTTGTAAATAAGCTCGGCACATCGACCCGGGTGCATATCCGGCAAAGTTGCCTGTTTGAACGATACAGGAAGACCCAAATAAGCAAACAATCCTTCGATGATTCCTTTGACAACATAAAAATCAACAGTCTTTTTCTCCTGTTGCCACTCTAGTTGTTCCCAAATGCCTGACAATACACCTGCTAAACGCAACTGTTCATCAGGTTGTTTCGTTAACCCTTCCTCATGGGAAATAAAAATGGAACCCAATTCATAATAGGCAATATCGGGCTGATTTCGGGCTATATTATACGACGCAACATGTAACAATTCAGGAAGAATACTAAGCCTTAAATATTTATGTTCTTCACTCATCGGCATGGATAGTTTGACTGGCACCGGGCTGACATCGGCAATTTCCGGGCTGATTAATTTTGAAATATACGCGTCACGTGTCAATGAATAGGTGATTGTTTCCGTTAGTCCGGTACTTTCCATAAAACTTTTTATTTGTCGTTTCAATCGCTGTTGACCAGTTAATCCACCTGCTTGAGATGCTCCCTCTGGCAGTGTATATGGCAGATTATCATATCCATAAATACGTGCCACTTCCTCCAGCATATCCTCAAAAATGGCAACATCAGCTCGACGGGACGGAACCCACACATGAAAATGCTCCTCTGTTTGTTCATATGAAAAACGCAACCTTTCCAGGATACCAGCGATCTCATCAGCCGTAATCTCTGTACCAAGACGTTTATTGATTTCAGCTGTATGCATATCTACTTCTTTTTCAGTATAGTCCAATTCATCCACAATAACCGGATGTTGCAGAACCTTTGCATTTGCATATTGTTTCAACAGCTGACAAGCACGTACACCCGCACGGTAGACCCGTTTTGGATCCACACCCTTTTTTTCATATCGTGTGCTTGCTTCACTACGCAAGCCGGTATCTTTAACCGTTGTCCTTACTGATGATGCATCAAAATATGCAGCTTCAAGAACGATTGTACTTGTATTTTCCTGTACATCTGTATTGGCACCACCCATCACACCGGCAAGTGCAACTGGTTCTGTCCCATTCGTGATGACAAGATGGTGTGGTGATAGTGTTCGCTTTTGACCATCCAATGTAACGATCGTTTCGTTTTCATGGGCACAACGAACGACAATTTCCTTCGTACCCAGCCGATCATAGTCAAAGGCGTGCAATGGTTGTCCATATTCGAGCAGCACATAGTTTGTGATGTCAACCACGTTGTTAATCGGGCGAATTCCCGATGCGATTAAATAATTACGCATCCAAAGAGGGGACGGTTTGATCTGAACATCTTTTACCACGAATGCACCATAATATGGATTTAATTCCTTGGCATCTACCTTTACATCAATATATGCTGAAGCATGCTCATTATCATCAGCTGGTTTGACCGTTTCGTCCGGCAGCTGGAGCGGCTGTTGAAGGATCGCTGCCACCTCGTAAGCAACACCTAACATACTTAGACAATCCGCCCGATTTGGTGTCAAATCCAAATCAAGTATGGCATCATCAAGATTCAAAAGCGGAGTGACATCCTGGCCAATTTCGGTATCATCAGGAAAAACAAATATGCCATCTGCTACGTCTTTAGGCACGTATTTTTCCTGAATGCCCAATTCTTGAAGTGAGCAAATCATTCCGTTTGATTCAATGCCGCGCAATTTAACCTTCTTAATTTTAACGTTACCTGGTAAGACTGCACCCGGTTTTGCGACAGCTACTTTTTGCCCCTGTGCAATATTGGGTGCCCCGCAAATAATTTGCAGCAATTCACTATCACCTGTATCCACTTGACAAAGATTTAATTTGTCAGCATTGGGATGTACCGCACATTCCTTAACAAACCCAACTACAACATTTTTACACGGCTCGGCAACATATTCTATACCATCTACCTCGATACCGCTTTTGGTAATCTTTTCAGCGAGTTCCTCTGGTGAAATATGTTTGATATCAATATAATTTTCCAACCAATTTAACGATACTAACACCTTGTCTTACCTCCTATGCTTGATGAAACTGTTTTAAGAATCGCTTATCGTTTGTGTAGAATTGACGGATATCCCCAATACCATATTTCAACATGGCGATCCGCTCCGGTCCCATTCCAAAAGCAAATCCGGTATATACATCTGGATCATAGCCAGCCATGGATAATACGTTCGGATGCACCATACCAGCACCCAGGATTTCAATCCAGCCGGACCCTTTACATACCGAACATCCCTTTCCGTGACAAACTTTACAGGAAATATCCATTTCAACTGACGGTTCAGTGAACGGAAAGAAACTTGGGCGCAAACGGATTTTTCGATCTGCTCCAAACATTTTTTTGGCAAACCTGTCAAGTGTACCCTTTAAGTCACTCATACGAACATCCTTGTCCACATAAAGTCCTTCGATCTGCGTAAATTGATGGGAATGGGTGGCATCATCGTTGTCCCGGCGATAAACCTTCCCTGGACAAATCATTTTCACACCAGTATTCCCTTGATAGGCGCGCATTGTCCGTGCCTGAACCGGAGATGTATGCGTACGCATTAATAGTTCATTCGTAATATAAAATGTATCTTGCATATCGCGTGCCGGGTGATTTTTCGGCAAGTTTAATGCCTCAAAATTAAAATAATCCGTTTCAACTTCTGGACCTTCACGTACTTCATAGCCCATTCCAATGAACAAATCTTCAATTTCTTCAATGATGCTGGTCAGCAAATGTGGACCGCCAATATTTACTGGGCGACCTGGCAAAGTGACATCAATTGTTTGACTCGCCAGTTGTTGTTCCAGTGCCTGTTGCTCAAGGATTTCATTCTTTTGCTCAATGGCTTCGGTAATTGCCTCCCGTACCCGATTGGCCATCTCTCCCACCACTGGACGTTCTTCCTTTGATAAGCTGCCCATTCCTTTTAAAATCCCGGTAATAGACCCTTTCTTTCCCAAATAAGCCACCCGAATCGACTGAAGCTCTTTTTGACTATCCGTTTCCCGAATACGCTCCAGTGCCTCGGTCTGCAACGCCTCCAACTGTTCCTTCATGCATAATCCTCCCTTTCGAATATGTAAAATCAGCATTTAAAAAGACTCTGTTTTTCCATACAAAAAGCCTCATCCCCCATGAAAAGGGACGAGGCTTTGGTTCGCGGTACCACCCTTATTGACACAAATATATATGTGACCTGCTTAAACTTGATAACGGAAAAATCCGGCATACCTTTACTTATGAACACAGAAATCCAACGACTCCTGGTTTCCAAGGTCCAAGTATCAGCTCCAGAGTGAAATATTAACAAATAAACGGCCGGAAATGCTTACAGTCCAGGACATTTCCTCCCTATGACCGATTCTTTAATTGTCAACAAGCTCTTTCATCGCACTGCTGTTCATTCAAATTTCCTTTATTATAGTCAAAAAAGGTCCAAATTGCAATAGTTAGCTTTGCAAATAATACATTAAAATTCCCGCGGCAATACTGGCATTTAGTGATTCAGCCTTCCCGTAAATTGGGATCTTCACAACATCATCAGCCAAGTTAAGAACATTTTCAGAAATACCTGCACCTTCATTACCAACGATTAACGCTGTTTTTGGTTGCGGTGACAACTCCGAATAAATGGATGCGTTTGTTAGTGCAGATGCCCAAATGGCAAATCCTTCTCTTTTCAAGGATGGGATTTTAGTGACCAGGTTCTCCTGAAAAATCGGAATATGGAAGATGGATCCCTGGGTGGAGCGGATTACCTTTTCATTATAGACATCAACCGTATTATCCCCTAAAATAACGGCATCAAATCCAGCTGCATCTGCGGTACGAATCATTGTTCCAAGGTTACCCGGGTCTTGCAGGGAATCAACCAAAAGAAGTTTTTCGAATGTCCCCCATTTGTATTCCTTCATCCGAACGACTGCAACAATTCCCTGGGGTGTTTTTGTGCTGGAAATTTGTTGGATAACTGCTTGGGAAACAGTGTAATAAGCATACTCCTGAAGAAAATCAGGTACAGGAATACCGTCCTGTAAAATAAGTTCAACAATTTCCCAGTCACTTGCATGAGCCTCTTCAATAAGATGAAATCCTTCAATCAAAAAAGTATGTGTTCCTGTTCGATCTTTCCTTTTCTTTAGTTTATTCCATTGCTTTACTTTATTGTTTTGCATCGACGTGATCATGTACCTACTCCTTATCCGGTTTCCTGTCTATCATACATATTCCGGTTTATTTTGGTCAAACTATACCGCAAAACTATACAATGAGGTGATTGGATTGGATTTAAATTTACGAAAAGCCATTCTTACTAATATTGCATCAAATGATCGGGAACAACTCAAAGATACAATCGTTGATGCTATTCAAAACGGTGAAGAAAAAATGCTACCTGGCTTAGGTGTACTGTTCGAATTAATCTGGAAACAATCAGATCAGGAAGAAAGATTGGAAATGGTCAGCAGCCTGGAACAAGGTGTGAAAGAAGCAACCGATTCGATGTCATAGGTTGATTTGTCAAAAGAATATGAGAAACATTCCGCGTAAAGAGCATTTAACTTTCGCGGAATGTTATATCTTGATTAAGAAAATGTGTTATTATATCTTCCCCCAGGCATCCACGTTCATTGATGGCGATTTTTGTCGGTTCCACCTCTTTTATTTCACAAAAATAATAAAAAAGTCCTAATAAATTTTTCTGCAGTTGTACATATTCCAAATAATAGTTTTATATTTTACATTTTTTCCTACTAAATTAGATATAAAGAACTAATAGTCTGCCTTTGGATCAGAACAAAAACAGGAATTTACGATTAATCAGCTGGATTATATAACTATAACCATTTGACCATTGTTTCCATGAATGATATATAATTATCCGTAGTATTATTTTAATTAGGCTCCGTTCTAAACAATACAATTAATTTAGAAGCATGGAGACAGGGAGGAGAAATGGTATAATGGAGGAAACACAAAACGGGGATCCAGGAAAAAAAGGAATTTCCAAGAAGCTCATTGCCATTATTGTCGTCATCGTCTTATTAATAGGTGGCGGAATTACGGCGTATGCATTATTGACCGGATCCGATAAGGCGCAATACTTTAAAGCCGAAAAAGGCACCTTCGACTTTATGAAAGACCAGCTATCACAACGGTATGAGCCAGAATTGGATTGGAGTAAACAAACAAAGGAAAATCCAACAGAAACAGCGTTCGAATTGTCGGGTGAATATAATAACCCAAGTGGTGGCTATGGAATGATGGATCCATCAGATATTATTAATAACTCCACACTTAACTTAACAGCGCAAACTGATTTGGAGAAAAAGCAGCTTTACACCGATATGAAGGCAAGTGTTGGCGGACTGGAAATCAAAGACTTAAACTTTTACCTTGATGCTGATCAACTGATGGTGGGTCTGCCATTTCTGGATGAAAACTTGCAAATAAAAGACAAAGACGTTGGTAAGCTCATACATGAAGCAGATCCAACATTTCCTGAAGGAGAAACAATTGACTTTGATGCTTTCTTTGAAATGGCAAAAGGTCTGCCGGAAAAAGATGCCGATTACCTGAAAAAAGAATATCTAACCGAAATATATAAAGATCTTCCGGGAGACGCATTTGAGTCAACGAAAGAAACAATTAAAGTGGACGGAAAAAATTTCAACACCAAAAAATTGACGTTCCACTTATCCGAGCAAGAAACGAAAGATTTACTTGTATCCATTTTGGAAAAGGTCCAAGGTGATAAAAAGTTGCAAAAAATCTTTAAAGAACAGATGGAGATCCAAACATTTGGTATTGATCCATCGGCATTTGACATGGATTTCGACGAGAACATCGATTTTGACGAGGCAATTGACAACATGTTTGGAAAAGAGATTGATAAAGGTATCAAAGAAATAAAAGAAGCGCATATCCCAAATGGGTTCACTTCTGACATTTGGGCAAAAAATGACCTGATTGTAAAACGCGATTTTAGTATTGGTGTTGGTGAAAATAAAGATGATACCAATACATTATCTGTTAAAGGTACAAACTTATTAAGTGACACCCAACAAAAATTTGATTATAAGATCACTGGCAGTGACGACACTGACAAGGAAGCAATCACCTTGACCGGGGATTTATCATGGAAGGACAATAAAGCTAATGATTCTATTAAACTAGTGGCTCCTGACGAAACTAAATTGTCCTACCAGGGAAAAGAAACATTAAAAGATGAAAAACGCGACTTTGAACGTGTATTCTCGGTTACTGATCCTTACAATGACAATTATAGTCTGAACTGGTCAGGAAATGCATCTTATGATCATGATAAAATGAGTTCGGAAAACAACTTCTCGGTCGATGCGCCCGATATTAATCAGGATGCATTTAGCCTAACTGTAGCAAAAGATGCCAAAACGATTAAAAAAGTTAAGACACCAGATACTTCAAATGTAAAAGATATTGGCAGTATGTCGATCGATGAAATCGAGGATTACTTCGAGACCGATGTAGCGCCACAATATCAGAAATGGATAATGGGAATTTTAGGAGCTGGCGGCGGGTTAAATGGTTTGTAGACTTTATTAACGCGGCCGGTGTTTAAGAGAGTGTTCAAAAAGGATAAAAAGGACCGAGAAGTTCTAGGCGGCGTAGCTTTGAGCACCGGAGTGTACATAAAAGGTACATGAGGAGCGGAAAAGCAAGCCAACGAGCTTCAAAGGAAGGCCGACTAAAAACGGGCTTGCGCTCAGGCGTCGGCATACCCCTTTTGCAGGGGAACGTCATTTTTACCGGAACTTTTGAACATCCCCTAAAGGAAGTGACAACATGATATTCTTGAAACACATCACCCTGTTTATGTACCATAATTGCAAAAGGTTTGGGAGGAAGTGGCTATCACTTCCTCTTCTTTTGCTTTTTCCTATTATTATTGTCAGTTTGAGCGAGACAATTGTAATCTCATTGATGACTCATGATAAACAGGAACCAATAGAGATCGGATTAGTCGATCTGGATCAATCAGACGAAACCCAATTGGTGGTCGGACTAATTGAACAGTCCACACAGCTGGGCAGTTACCTATCTATCAATCAACTATCAGAGCACGAGGCTAACAACCGGCTACAACAAAATCAATTAAGTGGATACATAACCTTCCCAAAAGGGTTTACCAGTGATTTATATAATGGAAATGCAGTTACATTACCAATCACAGGGAATCCGGCAAAACGAATGGACAGCTATATCATTAAGGAGTTAATAGACAGTGTTTCCCGGCACATTCGTGCTGCACAAGCAAATATACTGACCATTAACTACTTTGCCAAACAACTGCCGATCGCAACCGAACAAAGGAGCGACATGTTATTTGACCAGTTTAAAAGCTTTATCTTTTACACCATCGGTAAAGATAAAATCATCGAGGAAAAAACAATAACCAATCATGCTACAAGTTCACCGGTTCATTACTATGGTCTTGCAAGCTGGTTTATTATTATGACCATTTGGTTAATTGCTTTCTATTCTTTTTTAACCGACCACGAACCACTGCGAATGAATCAGCGAATGCGTTTATATGGGGTAACACAATTGCAGCAGCTGATGGCCAAAATGCTGACATCCCTATTCATTGTGATGATTTTAAGCTTGCTTGCCCTGATGGTCTTGCAACGAATGATTCATATCAATCTGGATATAAAAGATTACTGGCGAATAGCTATCATCACTATCTTATACAGTTTTACATTTTTAGAGGGGTTGGCCACAATAGAAACAGTAGTCCGATCGGCAAAATTACGATTGCTTGTCCAGTCTTTATTTACATTTGTCATCTTATTTATAAGCGGTGCCATTATACCAGTATTATACTTTCCACACGGGGTTCAAGCATACCTTCCTTATAGTTTTGCTAATCAGGCATACAAATGGCTGGAGGAAATCATTTTAAACCAACGGATTTATGCAGATTACCTGCCACTTGCTCTAATGTCAGCTTCCGGATTGTTTGTTTTTGTGGCAATGTCGTTATGGAAGGAGGGCAAGAATCCATGAAATCCATTTTATTAACCCGGGGTATGCATTGGAAAAAACATTGGCTGACACTTTTATTATGGCTGTTGCTACCACTAATGGCGACCATTGGAATTGTTACAATAATTGATTCGATGAAAGCAAAAAGCAGTATTCCTGTTGGTATTGTAGTTGAAGACGATTCCCCAGCTGCGAAGGAATTGTTAAAGCAGGTCGCATCCACCTCGTTTGTTCATGTTTACCAGCTTGAAAAAGAGAATGCCCGCCATCAATTGAAAAAGCATCAACTTGACAGTATCTTTATTATTCATGATGGTTACGGAGAAGACATTTTTCATGACAATCGAAATCAATTGCTAACGGGCTATCGATCAGATCTATCCTTTGCGTATACCCCGGTAAAAGAAATGATTCTGTCGTATATCCAGCAGCAAACCGGCAGATCAAAAGCGGTTCATACGGTACAGGAACTCACTGGCCAGTATGCTTCACCCAAGCAATGGACACGAGACGAAATTGTTACAAAAGCAGATGAAATCCAGTTGGAAGAAAACCTGTTAACATCATCTTTTTCTTTTGGTAAAACAGCATCATCACCAAATAACGATACCAAGTTGATCAACATATGGGGGATATGGGCGAGTTTTACCTTGCTGGCAACGCTTTTGTTGTTTGACTGGATTATTCATGAAAAACATGCAAGTATCAGGCTGCGGTTTGCATTTATGCGCTGGTCATTGAAACATTATCTCATCTTGAATTTTATGATCTATACCACTCTATGCCTTATTTTTGATGGGATCACCATCATTACGTTTTGGCTCATGCTTGGTGAACGAATACCGATTTGGAGCTGGATTTGTTTCAGACTGTTCTTGAATATGGCTATCTTTTTATTCTCAAACCTGTTTAAACGATCATTCCATTATTATATGACAGCATTTGCTCTAACGCTAATTTTCGCGATTGGCAGTGGAGCGATCATCCCTGTTAATGGGATAATAAATCGTTGGCCGTGGATTACAGAACTCAACCCGATTCAGCCGTTTCTGGATGGCGAGTACTGGAACCTGTCATCTTTAGTGATTTTAGTTCTGGCATTTATCTGGTATTGCAGAAAGGAGGAATTTTATGCTTCACGTTGAACAACTGGTAAAGGACTATGGGAAAAAGCGAATACTGGATCATATCAGCTTTTCCATAAAACCTGGCGAAATCATCGGACTTGTCGGGGAAAATGGTGCAGGAAAGTCGACTTTAATGAAAATATTAGCTACCCTTATCCAGCCTACATCTGGCACAATCAACTTCCATGATCTGGATTATCGGCAAAATCGCAAAAAGGTGCGTCGACAAATCGGATTTGTTCCCCAGGACATTGCTGTATGGGAAGAATTCAGTGTAGAAGAAAACATGGTCTTCTTTGAACATTTATCATGGAAAAAGAAAAATAAAGAAGTTTTACATAAGCTTTGTCTGGACATGAATTTAGAAAAATGGAAGGAACCGGTGAAATCATTATCAGGTGGTATGAAACGCAAACTGAATTTGGCAATTACGCTAATCCACGATCCATCGCTATTATTATTGGATGAACCAACTGCCGGGATTGATTTAAAGTCACGTAAAGAAATTGGCATGTACTTACAAAATCAGGCGACAAGTCAGAATATGACCATCATGTATACGTCGCATGATATGGATGAGATTATCGATTTGTGTGACCGCGTTTTCTGTATTGGCCATGATCCCTTTTACCAGCAAATCCTGCAAAAGGCCGGTAAAGACATTGTAAAATTATAAAGTGAAACTTCATTCAGTGGGAGTTTCCTTTCCTCCCCTACTGATCCAGAGGAACAGAATCAGGAATTTACGGGCTGTTTATCCCCCGCCTTCCTGGACACGTATTTAGCGTAAAAAGCGGCAGCAGTTTATCACTGTTGCCGCTTTTTCGGTTGTTTTTTTATGGAATAGAAAGTATAAAATTTGCGTCTGTATGAAGTCTTTAACTAGAAAGTCCCGTTCTGCTCCAGCGCCTTTGATTTATCCAAACACAATCTCTTTTACTTTATCGCGATCCAACTTTTTAATAACTTCTACAATCAACTTCACGGCATTTTCAAAATCATCACGATGTAAAATTGCGGCATGGGAATGAATATACCGAGTGGCAATGGTAATGGATAAAGCAGGGACACCATTTGTCGTCAAATGAATGGAACCTGAGTCCGTTCCGCCACGTGCAATCGATGTATACTGATAAGGAATATGCTGCTCATCAGCGGTATCAACAACCAGATCGCGAACACCTTTATGTGAAACCATGGATGCATCGTACAAGACAAGTTGCGGTCCTTTACCAAGTTTGCTGTCCGCATCTTTGTCAGATACTCCTGGCGTATCACCAGCGATACCAACATCCACGGCAAAACCGATATCTGGTTTAATCGTATGAGTTGCTGTTTTCGCTCCACGCAAACCCACTTCTTCCTGTACCGTACCAACGCCATACACGATATTCGGGTGATTCACATCTTTTAACTGTTTAAGCACTTCAATAGCGATTGCACAGCCAATGCGATTGTCCCAAGCCTTGGCCAATAACATTTTTTCATTTTTTAATGGGGTGAATTCAAAATAAGGAACAATTGCATCCCCGGGACGAACCCCAAAATCACTTGCCTCTTCTTTACTGCAAGCCCCAATGTCGATGAACATATCCTTTATTTCGATTGATTTTTTCTTCGCTTCAGCGGATAAAATATGCGGTGGTTTCGACCCAATAATTCCGGTTACGTCCCCTTTTGCGGTCATAATTGTCACACGCTGGGCAAGCATAACCTGGCTCCACCAGCCGCCAGTAGTTTGGAAATAAACAAACCCATCATCATCAATCCTGGTAACCATAAAGCCAACCTCATCTAAATGACCGGCAACCATAATCTTTGGTCCATTTTCATCACCTGTTTTTTTGGCGATGAGACTTCCCAAATTATCCGTAGACATTTCATCGGCATATGCTTTAATATAGTCTTTCATTACTTCCCTTACTTCTTTTTCGTTGCCCGGAATTCCTCTGGCATCCGTTAAATCCTTCAACATGGTTAATGTTTCGTCCAAATTTGCCATATGTATCCATATCCTCCTTTATCAATCCAACTTTATTATAACGGTATCAATTTAAGATTACCAAATAATTAATAGCCATGATCCTGCCGTTCATAGTTAATCCCATTTTTCTCTATGTAGGCATCATATATGTCCTCTTCGTCAAAACCTAATTTCTTTCCAAGCTGTAAATAAGTGACAAACATATGGTGATAATTGGCCAAAGACGGATCTTGGTTAAACAATACGCATGCTTCAAACACAAGGTTAAATTGCTCGGTTTCCGTATTCATGACCGGTTCAATTGGTTGTGTTTCATATTGATATCCACTATCAAGCCCCAACGACATCATAAAATGCAAACCGTCAACATACTCAGCTAAAATAATCTCTTTATCACTTTTAGGCTTTTTACTCCAAAACTTGAAACAGCGTGTTTCATTGGCCAATTCGCCGATTTCTACGAGAAGGGCGAGTACCTTTTCCGAAAATAAATCCTTGCCTGTTATGCCCTGATTGTTTTCAATATATTGGTCCAATTTTTCCTGCATAACAAATAATCTATTCCAGTCCATTTTTGCTTCACTCCTTATTACCTTGATTGTATCACGAATAAAATGAAACCCAAATGAATTCTCATCCGTATTAGGGGATAATACGTTAGAGGATGTTCAAAAAGTCCGGTAAAAATGACATGCCCCTTTATCCTCCTTTTGAACACACTCTTTTGGGGAGACGGTTAATGATGATAGTGTTTTTATTTCGTGTACTGATCTTGATTGCGCTGGTTTTTTTGATATATACACTATTGCAATATTTGCGGAATCCACGAAGGAAAATACAAATCGCCAAACAACAAAAAGAGTTTTTCCTGCTGGATGATGAACAAAACAGTAAAAAAAACTTGCAATTCGTGTATAAAGGCTGTCTGTTCGAAGGGGAGAAATATTTGGGAACCACGGATCAGGCATTTGAAGTGGTTACGATACAAGTCACCGTTCCAGAGCCCCTTGATCTACGTGGATTAACAAGAGATGACTTGTACTTTTTGGAAAAGGAACTATTAATACGCTATCCTTATGCCCAGATTGAGTGGAAACACCCAATCAATCAACTGCTTATCAGCCCCACAGACTAAATGATGCCCACCTTTTATAGATGGGCATCATTTATGTGCTCACTTGGAAAAAATCCCGCCATTTAATCACAATTTCCTTTCGTCTTAATAAATAAATGAGGGGTAATAAGGCAATTAAACATATGGATACATAGAAAGGAGAGAGGTTTGATATCCATTGACCAACAGACGTATAGACGAATGCAAGTGGTATATTTGATAGCAATGATGATCTAGCGTAATCCTTAAAACCTGCTGTAATTTGAATCAAACAAAGAGATAAGAGGTGAAAATGAATAAATGGTACAAGTCGTAATATAGCGATTTGTGAAGTTGTAAAATCAGCATGCTTGCCAATCAGTTTTTGTTGCAAATTTGTCAGCCGATCAAGGTTTTTGGGCATAAAACGTATAATACCATAAAAAGCCAAACTTGATAATGTAATACCGATAAGGGAATAAAAGGTCCCCTCCACAGTTCCGAATATAATCCCACCGGAAACACAGATAAAAACAACGGGAAGAAAGAATAACGGCCGTAATAAATGAACCGTGATAAATAATAATGGTGCAAATAGTCCTCCCATTTCGATGATCGTCATGAGGTAATTACCAAACAATTCCATAGATGTCCTCCTCTGCGTTGTCATTTCGGCAATCTTTTTCCATAACGAGTAGTACATGTATATGACAATAGACGAGCCTTTATGACAATAACAAGTAAATAGACAAATAATTGATTGGTAAACACCTAACTTGGAAGGGCGAAGAATGAATTTCATTAAATAAAAAATGACCACCCTTTAATATCCAAAGGACAGTCATTTTATAAAACCTATTTTAAAGCTGCTTTTGCTTTGTCAGCCAGTTGGGTAAATGCTTGTTCGTCATTAATTGCGAGATCTGATAACATTTTCCGATTCACTTCAATTCCGGCTACTTTTAAACCGTGCATTAATTTGTTGTAAGAAAGATCGTTCATCCGTGCAGCGGCATTAATCCGTGCAATCCAAAGTTTACGGAATTCCCGTTTCTTTTGTCTGCGGTCACGATAAGCATACTGACCCGATTTCATTACTTGCTGTTTTGCTGTTTTAAATAAAGTCCGTTTCGAACCATAATAACCTTTAGCTAATTTCAATACGCGTTTACGACGTCTGCGCGTAACTGTTCCACCTTTTACACGTGGCATAATAATTCCCTCCTAATACAATTGACTTAATATCCTGGTTTCATACAATCTGCAACTTATTTATATGGAAGCATTGGATTAATACGCTTATAGTCACCAGATGCTACAAGTGCGGATTTACGTAATTTACGTTTTTGTTTTTGTGATTTGTGTGCAAACATATGACTCGTATATGCATGTGAACGTTTCAGTTTCCCGGAACCAGTTCGTTTGAAACGTTTTTGTGTCCCTTTATGAGTTTTCATTTTAGGCATAGTAATTTCCTCCTGCAATTATTTTTTCTCGTTCGTTGGAGCAAGCATAATAAACATATTGCGTCCTTCCATTTTTGCTTTGGACTCCACTGTAGAAATATCTTTCACTTCTTCAGCTAAACGGTTCAATACTTCCTGACCCAGCTCCTTGTGGGTAATCGCACGACCACGAAAGCGAACCGATGCTTTAACTTTGTCCCCTTTTTCAAGGAATTTACGAGCATTTTTTAATTTAGTATTAAAATCATGATCACCAATTCCCGGTGTAAAGCGAACTTCTTTTACATTAATAACTTTTTGCTTTTTGCGTGCCTCTTTTTCTTTCTTTTGCTGTTCAAAACGATATTTACCGAAGTCCATAATTCGGCAAACAGGTGGTTTTGCATTCGGAGCAACCAATACCAAATCAAGGTTTCGTTTTGCCGCAATATCCAGTGCTTCATTGCGCGATTTCACTCCAAGCTGATCACCATTTGAATCAATTAAACGTACTTCCCGGGCACGAATTTTTTCATTGACATTCATATCTTTGCTAATAGCCAGCCACCTCCAAAATATTTTTAAGATGTTCAAAAGTCCATTGTTCCCCTTTGAACGCTTTAATCGTTGACAAGTTATTTTCGCATAAAAAACGTGTCGGTACACAGATGCACCCACACGTCTCCAAATAGTCTATCAGGAATATATGGAACCAGTCAACAGCAATCACTTGCGTCGAACAGGTGAGAAGCGGGTGCTCCTACTTGTCTTTCGATCATTAAATTCAGCTTATATAGAATAACATCAAACTGTATATATGTCAAATACAGGATTTGTCCCCACAGCCTGAAATTAACATGGGATTGTTCGTATCACAATGTTTTCTCGACGATTTCCGTTGTAATTAATTGTTTAAATGCTTCGAATGACATGGTTTCTGATTGTTTTTCTCCATATCGACGGACATTAACAGCATTGTCATTCATTTCATTATCACCGACAACTAATGCAAAAGGTATTTTTTGTGTTTGCGCTCCACGGATTTTATAGCCGATCTTTTCGTCACGCTCATCCACTTCGACGCGTACACCTTCCAGTCTAAGTTTATCTTCTACCCGTTTGGCATAATCCAAATGGGCTTGCGGTGCTACCGGAATTACCATGGCTTGTACTGGTGCCAGCCATGTTGGAAATGCGCCTTTATATTCTTCCAATAAGAAGGCAACAAAGCGTTCCATTGTTGATACAACACCACGGTGGATAACAACAGGACGATGTTCCTTGCCATCTTCACCAATATATGTCAGATCAAAACGTTCAGGCAATTGGTAATCAATCTGAACGGTGGACAATGTTTCGTCTTTTCCAATGGCTGTTTTTACTTGTACATCAAGTTTGGGACCATAAAACGCAGCCTCACCAATTGCCTCAACATACTTAACACCCATTTCTTCCATCGTTTCTCTCAGCATCGACTGAGCTTTTTCCCACATTTCATCATTGTCGATGTACTTCTCTTTATCTTCAGGATCGCGGTATGATAAGCGGAAATAATAATCCTTTATTCCGAAATCTTCATATACTTTCTGAACAAGTTCGACGACACGGATAAATTCGTTCTTCAACTGATCCGGTCGGGCAAAGATATGTGCATCATTCAATGTCATGGCCCGAACCCGCTGTAGTCCCGCCAGCGCACCGGACATTTCATAACGGTGCATCATCCCGAGTTCTGCAATCCGGACCGGCAGATTACGATAGCTGTATAATTGATTTTTATAAACCATCATATGGTGCGGACAGTTCATTGGTCGCAACACCAAATCCTCATTATCCATTTCCATTACCGGAAACATGTCATCTTGGTAATGATCCAAGTGTCCACTGGTTTTGTATAAATCAAGGCTGCCTAGTACCGGTGTATAGACGTGGTCATAGCCCAGCCGTTCCTCAATGTCAACAATATAGCGTTCGATTGTCCGGCGAATCGTTGCCCCTTTTGGCAGCCACATCGGCAACCCCTGGCCAACTTTTTGTGAGATGGTGAAAATACCCAGTTCCTTACCAAGTTTCCGGTGATCACGTTCCTTACGTTCCTCCAAAATCCGCAAGTATTCGTCGACCTGGCTTTGCTTTTCAAACGCTGTACCATAAATTCGCTGCAACTGTTTGTTATTACTGTCACCACGCCAATACGCACCAGAGATACTCAACAATTTAAATGCCTTGATCTTGCTTGTTGATGGCACATGGACACCACGGCAGAGATCATAGAATTCACCTTGCCGGTAGATTGTCACCTGTTCATCCTCAGGAATAGCGTCGATTAATTCAAGTTTCAGTTCGTCATCCTGAAACATTTCCTTTGCTTTGTCACGAGTTACTTCAATCCGTTCTATTTCCAGGTTCTCATCAACAATCTTGCGCATTTCCTTTTCAATCCTTGGCAGATCTTCCGGGGTAATGGTATGCTCCATATCCATATCATAATAGAAACCTTCTTCAATCACCGGTCCAACACCAAAGTTAACATGTTTATATAACCGTTTAATCGCCTGAGCCATCAAATGTGCAGTCGAATGCCGTTCAACCTCGATGCCTTCTTTACTTTTATACGTAATAATTTCAATGGCTCCACCTTTAGGTAATTCCCGTTTTAAATCATACAGTTTACCATCTAATTTAATTGCTAATGCTTGTTTTTTTAATCCCGGAGAAATAGAAGCCGCGATATCTTCACCGGTTGTCCCGGCCGGAAACGCTTTTTCAGCTCCATCCGGAAAAATGATTGCAATGTCCGCTGCCATGGTGATCGCTCCTTTTCATAATTTATCTATTGTTATTTAGAACTAAAAAACGCCCACCCCTCTGCATCTGTAAGCAAAGGGACGAGCGTTGGTCACGTGGTTCCACCCTATTTCCCGTAAAAAATACGGCTTTAAATCGTTAACGCAGATTAAACGCTGCTATCTACTTGATACGTTCAATAACAGAGCTCAAAGGCGGTAATCATCTGGTTGTATATGGAAGCTTTCAGCCGATGACTTCCATCTCTTGGTATACAATAAACAAATGATCTTGTCCTTATCAAAACTTGTTCATATGAATGATATAAGTCGTATTATAGCGGTTCATGATAGAAAAATCAAGTCTTTATATGTCACTTTTTTAGATAAAATGTAAACGGGAATTGTTTATATGGTTTAAACTCCACTTTTTCCTCGAAAACATTAATTACAGTTAGCGTTTTTGGTTCCGATGGGTGATCCCCATAAATTTTGATTTTTTTTGGCGCCATGGCAATCAGAGGCGCCAGATTCGACTCATCCTCATCAAGCCCGAGAATATAGAGAGGCTCTTTTTGCATCAGTGTCCGTAACTCCATCGCGGAAAACGGCTTTCCATTGTCTTTAAAAAAGGAAAAAGGGGTCCCCTGCAATACATGAATTACATCATAAGTTGTATCTTTTTTGGCTATATATTCACGAAGCATGTTGACAAATGACTGATGGTCCTCTTCCCGTTTAAACTCGTCGATTGCCAGTCCCACATATTGGACCAATTGATCTTTAAAGGCTTTTAAACGAAACTGAACAATAGAATCATAATGGATCGATGTCGTATTTTTTATATTGGCAATAAATAATGATTGCAAGAGCTGCTCTGGATCCTTATTCTTACGTACCTGCTGGCTATCATCATCTTCACCAGAAAAAATCCAATGCGTCAAATCCAGAATCCGGGCCATTTCATCCGTATTTGAATAATAATAATAATCTTCAATAATATGCTTGATCATATTCGTCAACCGATGAATAATAAAGACATCCGCCATAGCTTTGGCAATCGTTTCCAATGGTTCATTGCCAGGAACCTGATATTGCAGTTGTAATTGATTCCCCCAATTCTTATTAGTTTTCCAACGCAATTCAATTTGCTTGTTATAATGAAACAAATACTCGCAAAAACTGATTACTTCCTTATCCGAACTAAAATAAACTTCCAGCAAACAACATCACCCTCATCCAAGACCAAACTGTTACATTATATGGACAAAGGCATGAAAAAATGTGTAATCCGAATAAACTAGTAACAATAGTAATCCCTTAGCACGAAAAGCTTTCTACTCCACTTTTATATAAATATGTTCATTGGTCACGCCGATTTTCTCCGCTCATCGTGACTTCTGTACTTACTTGCTTGATTCGTTCGATGATTCTGCCCGCTTTTACCTGTTCGACCCCACCGCGATTTGAAAATGCCAATTGACCTTCCAACTGTTCCAGACTGTAATTCGACGTAAAGAAGACCGGCAAGCGTTCCATCATACGGTATTGCAGGATCGATCCCAAAATTTCATCCCGGAACCAGGCTGATTGTGTTTCCGCCCCAATATCATCAAGCATGAGGACATCCGCATGTTTAAAATAATCTATCTTATCATTGATAGAATCATCTTTAATGGAACCTTTCATTTCTCTGACAAACTCCGGCATATAAATAAGCATAGAGGAAATGTTTAGTTTTTTTAATTCATTAGCCATCGCGCCAAGCAAATAAGTTTTACCGATGCCAAATGGTCCCGATAAGTAAAGTCCCTTAGCCGGAATGGCCGTTTGAGCCTGCTTCACAAACAACATTAAATCACGAAAAACCTTCCTTCTTTTATCATCGATATCCACGTTGTCAAAGCTCGCATGTAAGATATCTTTTGGCATATACAAACTTCTGATCAGTTTTTCCTGTTTTTTTTGCTTCTCATATGCAATCCGGTTGTGGCATTTTTCATAGGTCAGATGAATTTCATTTTGGTCCGTTTTAAGGATTGGCGAATATCCTTGAATCATATTGATGCATTGACCAAATGAATGACATTTGTCACACTGCTTTGATTGTGTTTTATACTCATATAATTTCATCAGGTTTTTATCAATTTCAGCCTGGGTCAATTGTGGATTTAAAGCGAGAAACTGACTGATTTCCGGATCATGAAGAACTTCCTGTTTCATCGCCGTATAATTTTCTTGAAAATTTTTATTATCCTGCATCCATTTTTTTAATGTAGATTTGATTGGTTCCATAGAAATCATCCTTGCAAGTGACTATTTTTACTTGTGAATTCGCGTAATAATGCTTCAAACTCTTCTTTCTCTTCCTCGGTTTCCGTATGTTCCGTTTGCGTATTGTTTTTCGTTTGTTTATTCTTGCGCTGTTTAAACCAATCAGGTACAACCTCTTTGGAAGCAGGCCGTCGATTTTTGTTGTTTGCATATCCTTTTTGATATTTAGCTTTTTCCTTTTTGGCAAATTCCATTGCTTCTCTTGCCGTTTGTAAATTGGCACGGGACCAATGACTGGCAATTTTCTCCATATAAGCCTTTGATAATTTCATATTTGATTGTAGCAATACATAGTGGATCAGTACATTCATTACCGGTGACGGCAGACCCTGGGTTGTCATAATATCCCGAATGATTTTCAAATCCTGGCCTGATGCATGATTACCACTTGATAAATCCTCCAACAATTGCTTTGGCGAGATGGATTCCAATTCATGAATCAGCTGCTCTTCTTTTGTAACCGGGTTCGCATTCACCGCTGTTTTTTGTTTCTGCTTCTGATACGCCAGCCGATCCGTTAATTTGACAACTGATTCCTGATGCACAGCTTGAAACAAATCGTGGCAAGCCTGTTTGAACTCATCAGTATCCAACCTGTTTTCCTCTGTCAATGCCCACATCACAGCTTTTTCGATCTCATGTTCTGTCAAATCATACAGTTTCATCATTTGTGAAATTAATTTTCGGTTATCAGCTGTTAATACTTCATCTGCAGGAATCATTCGCTTACCAAGCATTTGTTTCATCCAAGTAAAATCAGGCAAATGATCTTGCCTTTCCAATAGCGTTTCAACAGGATCCGATGTGTCTGGATGTGGCTGAAATGTTTGGAAAACCTCCTGAAATCCGGCAGTAATGTCCTTACCATCCGGTTGCCGGGAAGGAACACAATAATGATCTTTCAATGCGGCAAACTTATCTTCTCCCAAGTGATGGTATAGCAGCTGTGTTAACATATCATCTTTAAAAAAGTCACTTGGCGCAAAAGGTTCCAGGAGGACATATGTATAATAATCGTTTTGAAGCGCCTGTTGTTTAAAGGTTTTCAATAAGCCGATCCCCTCGAGCTTCAGCCTGGCCCGATAAATCTCGTCCATCGGCAAATCCATATAATTCATTAATGTATGATGGGTCTGCGGCTGCTGATCTTGTTGCAGCTCTATCTCATCCAGGAGCGTTTGATACAACATCACCGCCGTTAATCCGATGAGCGGCTGATACAAATGGGTTAGTGATTTTACGTAACCCTCCGGCAAACTCCCTTTTTGTACAACGATATATCCTTCGATCGGCAGCATTTTGCCAAAAGCATCCATCCATCTCACACTCCTACCCAAAAACGTTAAACCTAACCTATCATGCATGATTCACTTCACTGTTTATCTGTATTGATCAGGTCTTTGAGTTCGTCTAAAAACACACTAATATCTTTAAACTGGCGATAAACGGAAGCAAATCGTACATAAGCAACTTCATCGACTGTTGATAAGCGATCCATTACCTTTTCACCAATTTGATCACTAGGGATTTCTGAACTCCCACTGTCACGAAGATCTTTTTCAACATCCAGTGCAATTTCCTCAATTTTCCCTAGTGGAACAGGTCGTTTTTCACATGCCTTTATGAGACCACGTACAAGTTTATCACGATTAAATTCCTGTCTTGCCCCATCCTTTTTCACTACAATCAGAGGAACCTCTTCAATCCGCTCAAATGTGGTAAATCTGTACCCGCATCGTTCACATTCCCTGCGTCTTCTTATGGCATGGCCTTCCTCTATTGGCCTGGAATCAAGCACCTTTGTACTCTTACTCTGACAATTTGAACACCGCATTCTTTTCGCTCCGTTCATTTAGGTTAAGTAATTCCGGCATTAATCAATCAATGTAAATATTTTATCAAACTCATGATACAATCGCCGGATTAACTTTGAACTATAGGCAAAATCAGATGGCAGGATTGATTCTGTAGTTACTGTAAAATCAATCGCCGTTCGATAGGGCCTTACCATAATAATTGTTGCTATGATAAATGCTTTCCGTCCTTTTATCACATTGACACTTATTTCTCCATGTTGCTCGGAAATTGAATTTACCTGATAGATATCTGACTGATTAAAAAACGTTTCTAAAGCTTGTAATCCTTTATCTTTGGTTGTTTTATAATAATGTGTTTGTAATCCGCTATCCCAGTGATCCTCACTAGTTTCCGCATGCTTGCTAAAATATTTCGCTATTACATGTTTAACAGACACTCTACTCCCCACCTGGAAAAATTAATCATGCGTTTCTCTATGCTTTATTTCCTTTATTTTAACATGTTTTTTAGATTTTCACTATCTCGGTCCATTTAAAATTAAAGTGGGCAGATCAAGACTCTTTACCATGATCTGCCCACTGTTGGTTATCTCCCAAATAGTTATGAAATTTTCATTTGTTTCTGATGCATATACTGTCCGACATATTTAGTCAAATCGATTACCCGGTGTGAATAGCCCCATTCATTATCATACCAGGCCAATACCTTGATTTTATTATCTTCCATTACCATTGTTGATAATCCATCAATAATTGCAGAATAATCCGTTGTTGTATAATCAACAGAAACAAGCGGTTCACAACTATAGTGAATAATACCTGTCAATTCATGGTCTGCGGCTTCCATGAATTTACGGTTTACTTCCTCAGCTGTAACCGGCTGGTAGACATCAACTACCAGATCAACAAGTGAGACATCAGGTGTTGGTACCCGTAACGCCATTCCATGAAGTTTGCCACTTAAATGCGGTAATACTTCCCCCAATGCCTTTGCCGCACCCGTTGATGTTGGAATAATTGACTGGGTACACCCCCTGGCCCTTCGCAAATCTTTATGGGGATTGTCAGTATTATGCTGATCATTCGTAAACGCGTGGACGGTTGTCATTAGCCCATTTTTAATTCCAAATTGTTCATCCAGCACTTTTACAACAGGTGCAAGACAATTTGTTGTACAGGAAGCATTAGACACAATATGATCATGATCAGGATCATACATTTCATGATTAACCCCCATCACAATTGTCCGATCAACTTGCTTACCCGGCGCCGTTAAGACTACTTTTTTTGCACCAGCTCTTAGATGCAACCCTGCCCCAACCCTTGAATTAAATTTCCCCGTGGCCTCGATAACAATATCAATCATTAATTCATCCCAGGGAAGTTTCTCCGGGTCCCGCGCATTGACCAGCAATACTTTCTTTCCGTCTACCTCAAGTCCATCCGCCAGCGGCTTCACCTCTTTGTCAAAAATACCATGAACGCTATCATACTTAATCAAATGGGCAAGTGTTTCTGGAGGATAATTTGCATTGACCGCTACCACATGTAATTGTTCATCCTTCATCGCCTGGCGAAATACCATTCGTCCAATGCGACCAAATCCATTAATCGCAATTCGGGTTTTACTCATTCTTCATAGTCCTCCTAATGTGTTATACTCATCAAGTTAATGTTATAATTAGTATAACACATTACAAGCCAAATGTGATATTAATTTTAAAATAAAAAAGCCCGAATCTAAGGATACGGACTTTTTAAAAGACATTCCACGCTCGCAAAATTCTTTCCAGCTGTTCATAAGATTGATATTTTGTTCCATTATTATTAATTACGGCGTCTGCCATAGCAGCTTTTTCTTTCACAGGAATTTGCGACTGAATCCGTTGACATGCCTCTTCTTCAGTATAATGATCCCGATTCATCAAGCGCTCCAACTGAACTGATTCGTCAACAAATACTACTAATGTTTTGTCTACAAAATGGGCAAGATTTCCTTCAAATAATAACGGAATATCCAACACAACACACGATGCACCCGCGTCAATTAAAGAATCCCTCATGTCCAGCATTTTTTTCCGGACCGCTGGATGGACTATATCATTTAACTGTTTACGTTTGGTTTCATCTGCAAAAACGATGGCACCCAAATGTTTTCGATCGATTGTTTTATCATCTCGTAACACATCCGTGCCAAATGTTTCAATGATTTGCGCATACGCCTTTTCCCCCGGTTCAACGACTTCGCGGGACAATTTATCTGCATCGATAACGGGGATATTGTAATCATCAAACATAAGTGACACAGTACTTTTACCACTGGCTATACTTCCAGTGAGACCAATTGTCAAGGCCATAGGACATCCCTCCTCTCTTAAGCCGCTATTTTTTTTGGCAAGAGACACACAGGTGAGTGCCCCTTCCGCCAATTTTCATTTTTATAATCGGTTTCCCACATTTTTTGCAAGCCTGATCTTCCTGACCATAGACAAACAGCTCCTGCTGAAACATTCCCATTTCTCCCTGGCCATTAAGATAGGAACGGATAGTTGTTCCACCTTGAGCCACTGCCTGTTCTAATGTTGTTATAGCTGCTTGTTGGACGGATTTCGTTTCTTTTTTGGTTAATTTACTGGCCTTTTTTAGTGGATGAATTCCTGCTCTGAACAGTGTTTCATCAACATAGATATTGCCTAAACCAGCTACAACGGTTTGATCAAGCAGGACAGCTTTAATCGCACGCTCCGTTTTTTTCAATTTCTCATATAAGTACGCTGTTGTAAACTTCTCATCAAATGGATCAGGACCTAAATGATTCAGTGGTTTTTGGGCAAATTCCGTTCCTTTTTTAAAAACATGCATAGTGCCAAATTTACGAACATCATTGTATCGTAATTCTTCCCCGTCCATAAAAGTGAAGATGATATGTGTATGTTTTTTTACCGGATCCGTTTCCGGGTGAACGCTATACTTACCTTCCATTCGTAAATGGGATACAAGAACAACGTCATCAAGCTGAAATAAAAGAAATTTTCCTTTTCGTTTAATATCATGAATCGTTTGTCCCTCAACCATATGTTTAAATGCTTCCACATCATCAGGATATTTAATGATGTTTGGCCAAAAAACACGAACATGATCAATCGTCTTTTCCAATACCAAACGTTTTAAAGTGTTTTTTACTGTTTCGACCTCTGGTAATTCTGGCATATTTCTTTTTCTCCCTTAATTATAACTTACTTTGCATCAAACCAGCTTTCTCCGTATTCATAATCAACTTTTAGCGGTACATCTAATTCAACCGTGTGTTCCATCACATCCGGAACAATTTCTTTTAGTTTATCTACTTCATCTTTTGGTGCTTCAAGAATAAGTTCGTCATGAACCTGCAGAAGCATACGCGCTTTCAGACCCTCATCAAGCAACTTTTCGTGCAGATCGATCATTGCCTTTTTAATGATATCTGCCGCGCTTCCCTGAATTGGTGTGTTCATTGCCGTTCGTTCGGCAAAGCTTCGTTTATTAAAATTTCTGCTTGTAATGTCAGGTAAATATCGCCTGCGTTTCATTAACGTGGTGACGTACCCTTTATGCTTAGCTTCCTGAACAATTTCTTCCATATAGTTTTTAACGTTTGGATAGCTTGTGAAATAACGATCAATAAACTGTTTTGCTTCTTTCCTGGTGATTCCTAAACTTTGGGAAAGACCATAATCACTAATTCCATAAACAATACCAAAATTGACCGCCTTGGCATGACGCCGCATGTTTGCGGTAACCGCATCTCTGCCAACATGGAACACTTCCATCGCTGTCTGTGTATGGATATCCGTATTGTTCTTAAAAGCATCAATCAGTTTGTCATCTTTGGCAATATGGGCAAGTACCCGCAATTCAATTTGTGAATAATCAGCAGCAAACATAATCCAACCTTTATTTGCGGGAACAAATGCCTGGCGAATTTTTCTGCCTTCTTCCAACCGGATTGGGATATTCTGCAAGTTGGGATCGACGGAACTTAATCGTCCTGTTTGGGTTAAGGCCTGATTATATCTGGTATGAATTTTATGGGTATGCCTATCGATAACCTTTAGCAAACCTTCTACGTATGTTGATTGTAATTTCCCTAACTGTCGGTACAATAGAAGTTTGGGGATGATTTCGTGCTCGTTCTGCAGTTGCTCAAGGACATCTGCAGCAGTGGAATAACCGGTTTTTGTTTTTTTGATGACCGGCAGTCCCAGTTTTTCAAACAAAATTGGTCCCAGTTGTTTTGGTGAGTTTAAATTAAATTTTTCTCCCGCCAATTCATAAACTTCCTGTTCAATCTGATCCAACCGCTGTTTTAATTCAGTTCCCATATCTTTCAGCCGTTTAATGTCCACCCGTACCCCTGTATGCTCCATTTGTCCAAGAATAAGTGCAAGTGGCATCTCAAGTTCTTGTAGCAAGGAAAATTGTTCGTTATTTTTGAGTTCCGCCTCCATATCTTCCTTCATTTGAAACAATAGATTGGTTTTTCGGACAACATGGTCGGCAAGTACATCTCTTTCCGGAAGTTTCAACTTGGCTCCCTTGCCATAAACTTCTTCATCAAACAATACCTTCGTTGTATGCCCCATTCGATGACCAATCGTGGGAATGTCGTGATGATTCTCCCCCGGGTTTAACAAATAAGAAGCCAGCAGCATATCGAATGTAATACCTTTCATGTGTATCCCTTGGTTTAACAAGGCAACCAATGTTTTCTTGGCATCGAATACATACTTTTTCTTTGATTGGTCCTCCGCCCATTCTTTAAAGGCTTTTGATTCGATTGCCACTTTGGCTGGGACAAAATATGCTTGTTGTTCGTTAACAATTCCAATCCCCTCGATTGGTTCCTGATGATAGTTATCGCCAAGCATTTCGACAACCATTGCTTCCGCTCCTGTAAACATTTCGGTTTTTATTTTATCAACAATGGTATAATCAATTGGCGTTAATGTTTCTTTTTCTTCTTCATCCCCTGATTCACCGGAAACTCTATTTAATAATGATTGAAAACCAAGATCTTTAAACACCGCAGTTACCTTACCCTGTTCGTAACCATGGTACGTAATATCATCAACCGTTACTTCAATTGGTGAATCACGATTAATCGTTACCAGGTCTTTACTCATAAAGGCCTCATCTTTATGGTTCGATAAATTTTCCTTCAGCTTTTTTCCGCTGATCTCATCCATATGAGCATAAACACCATCAAGCGTCTGATATTGCTTGATTAATTTTGTCGCAGTTTTTTGCCCAACACCAGGAACTCCTGGAATATTATCCGAGCTATCCCCCATCAACGCTTTTAAATCAATTATTTGTTCTGGCTTGATTTCCATTTTTTCCATCATAAATTTTGGGGTATAGGATTCAACCTCACTAATTCCTTTTCTGGTTAAATTCACTGTTATATGGTCAGAAACAAGCTGTAACAGGTCTTTATCGCCGGAGATAACCGTTACTTCCCAGTCTTTTTCATTTCCTTTTTTTGATAATGTCCCAATAATATCGTCAGCCTCATATTGATCAAGCTGATAATGGGGAATTTGAAACGCATCAAGCAATTCCTTTAAAACCGGGAACTGTTCAGACAACTCCGGTGGCGTCTTTTGTCTTCCACCTTTATACTCCTTATACGTTTCATGCCGGAAAGTTGTTTTGCCCGCATCAAATGCGACAAGAATATGGGTAGGTTTTTCTTCATCCAAGATTTTTAATAGCATGGTTGTAAAACCGTAAACTGCATTCGTGTATACACCCTTGTCATTATTGAGCAGTGGCAAGGCAAAAAAAGCCCGATAAATAATACTGTTTCCATCGATTAAAACCAGTTTGTTTGACACCAAAAGACCTCCTTGTTCAGATTACTGCCTCTATTAAATAGGTTAATCCTGTATCATCTTATAGTTATACTTTATTATACCAGTTTAACATAGCTTTTTAATGCAAAAAGGCTACCTAAATTTTAAGGCAGCCCACAAGTTTTTATCTTCTGTTTTCGTATTACCTTACAATTTCCAGTACATTTTTAACTGAATCAGCCGATTTATCGAGCGCAGCTTTTTCTTCGTTGGTTAAATCCAGTTCAATGACTTTTTCAATTCCATTTGCCCCAAGGATCGTTGGTACACCAAAATAAATATCGGTGTAACCATATTCCCCTTCAAGATAGGCAATTGCCGGAATGACGCGGCGTTGATTCTTGAGAATTGCTTCTGCCATCACGGTTAATGATGCAGCTGGTGCATAATAGGCACTGCCGTTTCCCAACAAGTTAACAATTTCGCCGCCGCCTGTACGGGTGCGTGCGACAATTTCATCCAATCGATCTTTGGAAATTAATTTTTCTAATGGGATTCCACCTGCGTAGGAATAACGGATTAACGGTACCATGTTATCACCATGCCCACCGAGGACGAAACCAGTAATATCTTTAACCGACAAATTCAATTCTTCAGCGACAAAGGAACGAAAACGTGCCGTATCCAGCACTCCGGATTGCCCAATAACACGTTCTTTTGGGAAGCCTGTTTCTTTAAATGCGGTATAAGTCATTGCATCTACCGGATTGGATAAGACAACAATCAAACAATCTGGTGAATATTTTGCTACATCTTTTGAAACAGTTTTCATGATTTTTGCGTTTGTGTTTACCAGGTCATCGCGGCTCATGCCAGGTTTCCGTGCTACACCTGCAGTAATAATAACGAGATCAGAGTCTTTGGTATCTTCATAGTTTGATGTACCAGTGATTTTTGCATCAAATCCTTGAACGGGACTGGCCTCAAACATGTCAAGCGCTTTTCCCTTCGTAGGATCTTCCATATTGGGAATATCAACTAGCACAACATCACCAAGTTCTTTTTGGGCAAGCATTAATGCAGTTGTTGCACCAGTGAAACCGGAACCAATTATAGATATTTTGTTACGTTTAATAGCCATAGGTATCCCCTCCCTATACGTAGCTCTTTCCGTATAAAATATTGTAATTTAGACCGCGGCCCAAATACACTTCGTTTTCCGCGGGTGACCCGTGAGCCTCCTTGCCCCGGCAAGGGGTATGCCGACGTTGGCCGCAAAGGCCGTTTTTAGTCGGCCTTCCTTAAGTACCTCGCTGCGGGGTCTCATTCTGGCCACTTGTCCCGCAGGAGTCTACGTGTATTTGGGCCGCTCAGAGTTTTCCAAAGAAGTTCTTCTTTCAAAAGCAACAATCTTTTTAAAAAGTAGCCCATTTAGAAGCAAACAACGGATTACCCGATTAGCGTTAAACTGCAACCGGGCATCTCCGTCTTGGATTTAATCCATATTTTTAATTAGTTCATCCGCAAATTCAGAGCATTTGACTTCGGTTGCACCATCCATCAGGCGGGCAAAGTCATAAGTTACGACCTTGGAAGCGATGGTTTTATCCATTGCTTTGGCGATTAAATCCGCCGCTTCTCTCCATTCCAGATGTTCAAGCATTAAGCTGCCGGAAAGAATAACTGAAGATGGATTAACCTTATCAAGTCCGGCATATTTTGGTGCCGTACCATGAGTTGCTTCAAAAATCGCATGTCCTGTATCATAGTTAATGTTTGCACCTGGTGCAATACCAATTCCGCCAACTTGTGCTGCAAGGGCGTCGGAAACATAGTCACCGTTTAGGTTCATAGTTGCAACTACATCAAATTCGTTCGGACGGGTCAGAATTTGTTGCAAGAAGATGTCGGCAATGGCATCTTTGACAATGATTTTACCCGCAGCCACTGCTTCATCCTGAGCTTTATTCGCTGCATCTTTACCATCTTTTTCAACAATTCGATCATACTCTGCCCATGTAAATACCTTGTCGCCAAATTCCTGTTCGGCAACTTCATATCCCCATGCTTTAAACGCGCCTTCAGTAAACTTCATAATATTTCCTTTATGAACAAGCGTTACGCTCTTGCGTCCTTCGTTTAGTGCATATTGAATACTTGCCCGCACAAGACGCTTGGTGCCTTCTTCAGATACAGGTTTTACACCGATACCTGAAGTTTCCGGGAAGCGGATATTATGTACATCCATTTCTTTTTGCAAGAAATCAATTACTTTTTTCACTTCAGGTGTACCTTTTTGCCATTCAATACCGGCATAAATATCCTCTGTGTTTTCCCGGAATATCACCATATTTACATCTTCCGGACGCTTAACAGGTGATGGTACACCATCAAAATAGCGAACGGGACGTAAACAGGTAAACAGGTCAAGCTGTTGGCGTAATGCCACGTTTAACGAACGAATACCGCCACCGATAGGCGTTGTGAGCGGGCCCTTAATGGCAATTTTATATTCATCAATCGTTTTAAGGGTTTCATCTGGCAACCATTCACCGAACTTGTCATATGATTTTTGTCCGGCATATACTTCTTTCCATTCGATAGATTTGCTGCCATCATATGCCTTGTCAACGGCTGCTTCAATAACCCTTTTGGCAGCAGCCCAGATATCTGGCCCGGTTCCATCTCCTTCGATAAATGGAATGATTGGACAATCGGGAACATTCATTTTCCCATTTTCTACTCTGATTTTTTCTCCTTGTGCCATCGTATAGTCCTCCTCTATCTTGTCATACAATTTCTATTTTAGCATATTTATGGTGTGTTGTAATAGTCAGGAGAAATCGCCGCCTAATCAGGTCAGGATCTCTTCTGACTGATTAAATGTTTAGCGATTTTCAATGGCCACATATTCCTGTGTCTGTGGTCCCACATATTCCGCACGCGGACGGATGAGACGGTTGTTATCGTATTGTTCCAAAATGTGGGCCAACCATCCGGAAACACGGCTTGTCGCAAAAATAGGTGTAAATAGATCATTGTCGATTCCAAGGCTATGATAAACCGATGCGGAATAGAAATCCACGTTTGCTGGCAATCCTTTTTCTTCTTTGATATAATCCTCGATTTTCACAGACATGTTATACCATTTTGATTGACCAGTAATCTTTGTTAATTCTTTTGACATGTGCTTTAAATGTTTCGCACGAGGATCCCCATTACGATAAACACGGTGACCCATACCCATGATTTTTTCCTTATTGGCTATTTTTTGTTTAATATACGGAATAGCATTGTCTTCTTCGCCAATTTCTTCAAGCATTGCCATTACGCGCTCATTTGCCCCGCCGTGAAGCGGTCCTTTTAGTGCACTGATTGCCGCCGTTACACCGGAATAAATATCAGACAGTGTAGCCACACAAACCCGTGCAGTAAAGGTTGATGCATTCAATTCATGGTCAGCATGTAAAACGAGTGCTTTATTGATTGCTTCTACTTCGATATCATTTGCTTCCTCACCATTGAGCATGTATAGGAAATTTGCTGCAAAGCTTAAATTTTTCTTTGGTTTAACCGGCTCTTTACCTTTACGGATTCTGGCAAATGCGGTAACAACTGTTGCTATTTTTGCCTGTAGCCGCATTGCTTTGCGTTTGTTGGCTGCCTCATCCATTACATCTGCTTCATCATCATACAATCCTAAAAGTGATACGGCCGTCCGTAATGCTGCCATCGGATGCACAGTAGATAAATCATAGGAATGCAAATGGTCAATAACACCATCCGGCAATTCCATGTTGTCCGCCAGATCCGCTTTAAAGTCATCCAATTCTTGCTTTGTTGGAAGTTTTAAATTCCATAATAAATATACGACTTCTTCAAAACTTGAATTTTCTGCAAGATCATCAATTCGGTAACCAACATATGTAAGTTGATCATCAATAATTGAACTAATTGACGATTGAGTTGCTACAACCCCTTCAAGCCCTTTTGTTTTAGTCATAACAAACCCTCTCCTTTTCTAATTTGTTGCTTATGACAACTAAATCTATGGAATATCTGTTTACTCAACATTCCGTTAAAATCATATAAGTTTGTCATTCCCATGAACAATTATAATGGATTCTTAAAGTAAAGTGAATCGAAAGCGATTAAAATCAACAATATTTTTCACAAATTGTCCATATTACATCAATCTACGAGGAAATAGCCATTTACTAATTTACGAATTTCCTTGTCAGCGGGGTCTATTTTTCCCTTGGATTTCATAAATAAATAAGTACAGACATATTTATCCGTTTAATGAGGTGAATTTGTGTACAAGCTACAGTTATATCCCATATTAAGGTTTATTCTAGTATTTGTTATTGGACTTATGATATACCTGATTTTGCAATACACCCTAGTTTACATATACCCATTGATCCTGGCAGTGATTCTTTCATTGCTCATAAATCCTTTCGTTCGATTACTGGAAAAGAGGTTAAAGTTTCCCCGAGCCCTGGCAACACTTGTTGCATTAATACTATTGTTTACAATGATTGTCTGCGGTATCATTTTGATTGTTTCTGAATTAATTCAAGGAACTGTTTATTTGGCTGATGTGGTTCCAGCACATTTCAGTATGTTTATGTCCTACATGGAAATCTTTCTGGAGAACCACATTCTTCCTATTTATCATAAGCTGGCATCTTTATTGCATACACTTGACCCAGAACAGCAAAAGCTAATTCAGCAGCATATTGAGGAGATGATAAACCATTTAGCATCCACAGGAACACTTGCCCTTAAACAGGTTCTGCTAAAGATACCTCTTGCCTTACAATGGTTGCCTGGTTCGTTTGCGGTTGTCATTTTCATTATCCTGGCAAGTTTTTTTATAACGAAGGACTGGCCAGTTTTAAGCGACATGTTTCATAAAAGGGTCCCTGCTTCAGCCAGTGATTCTACACGAAATGTTGGAAATCATTTAAAAAAAGCATTATCGGGCTTTCTGAAAGCACAAATAATCCTCATTACAATAACAGGTATAATTATGTTCATTGGTCTCATGATCCTTCATATAAATCATGCCCTGACAATTGCCCTAATTGCCTCGGCTGTGGATCTACTGCCTTATGTGGGGACGGGCATCATTTTTATTCCATGGATCATTTACCTGTTCTTTACAGCCGACTATTCGATGACAATTGGTTTGTCCATTCTTTATATGGTTATCATTGTCGGTCGTCAAATACTCGAGCCGAAGTTGTTATCATCATCCATAGGGGTACATCCGTTACCACTATTAATTGCGGTTTTTCTTTGTGTTCAGCTGTGGGGGCTTATCGGTATTATCATTGCTCCTATTCTGGTGGTCTTATTTAGTGCATTACAACAGGCGGGAGTTGTCAAACAGTTATGGATTTTTATTAAAGGCTAATTACCATTTACGGAAAATGATCGTTCCTTTGCCCATTCTATTTTTTATAATTCGATAAATCCAGCTTCTAAACGGAATTCTCGTCCAAGGTATAACTAACAAAAATCCGACAGTATCAGTAATAAAACCAGGGGTAAATAACAGTACTGCTCCAATAAAGATGCAGATCCCGTCCATAATTTCGTTCGTCGGCTTAAAGCCATTGCTTATCTGTAATAGGGCCTTGCGCCAGGCTTCCATGCCCTGGTACTTGGCAAGCGTGATACCGAGAGCTCCTGTTAACAAAATAAGAAAAACGACCCACCAAGGGCCAATAATTCCACCAGCCCAGACAAACACACCTATTTCCAGGGCAGGGATGATTAAAAATGCAAGTAATATCCAGCGCAAAAATATTCACCCTCTCTTCAGTTCTATATTTAGTGAAAAAAGAAGGGACTATCCCTTCTTTTTCCTTCCAAATATATCGGATCACAACACATTGGCATGGCCTTTGTATATATCTCCTTTGGATGAATCAATTGTTATATCTTCTCCATCGGTTAATATATCCATCACATTTTTAACCCCAACAATTACAGGAATGCCCAGACTAAGACCAACCACTGCCGCATGTGATGTTAATCCGCCTTCTTCCGTTACAATACCGCCAGCTTTTTCGATCGCTGGCATCATATCACGATCCGTTCCATATGTGACAACAATATCCTGTTGCTGTGTTCTGGCAATTGCTTCTTCAGCATTTTTCGCCACAACTACTTTGCCATAAGCACTCCGTCGGCCAATCCCCTGCCCTTTGGCAATTACATCCCCAATGACATGGACTTTTAGTAAATTCGTTGTACCCGATTCACCAACTGGTACGCCCGCCGTGATGATCACCCTACTTCCACGTTGCAATAAATTGCTGTTTAGCGCACGATCAATAGCAATATCAAGCATTTCATCTGTTGAGGTTGCGTGTTCACCCATCATAGCATGAACGCCCCAAACAAGTGAGAGTTGTCGCTTTACTAATTCCGAGACAGTGACCGCAATGATCGGTGCTTTTGGACGATATTTCGAAATCATTCGTGCTGTATGACCACTTTCTGTTGACGTAATGATCGCACTAACCGATAAATTCATGGCCGTATGGGTAACCGATTGACTAATTGCATCAGTAATCGTCATATCAACAGCTCTTGATCGATTGGTTAAAATCTGTTTATGATCCAACGCCGTTTCGGTTTTTATAGCAATGTTATTCATGGTTGCCACAGATTCCACTGGATATTGTCCGGCGGCTGTTTCTCCCGATAACATAATCGCATCAGTTCCATCAAATATGGCATTAGCGACATCAGAGGATTCAGCTCTTGTTGGCCGTGGGTTACGCTGCATTGAATCAAGCATTTGTGTTGCGGTAATAACTGGTTTACCTGCAGTATTACATTTGTGGATTAATCTTTTTTGCACAAGCGGAACATCTTCGGCGGGGATCTCTACGCCTAAATCTCCGCGGGCAACCATAATTCCGTCGCAAACTTCAAGAATTTCATCAATATTATCGACGCCTTCCTGATTTTCTATCTTTGGAATAACCTGGATATGTGTTGCATTATTTTTTTCCAGTAGTTCTTTGATTTCAAAGACATCGGAAGGCCGGCGAACAAAAGATGCAGCAATAAAATCGATACCCTGTTGGATGCCGAATTCAATATCATTAGCGTCTTTTTCTGTAATGCCGGGCAAATTCACTTTCACATTGGGAACATTAACTCCCTTTTTATTTTTAACGATGCCCGTGTTAAGTGCTTTGGTTTTTAGCTCGTTACGCGCTTTATCAATTTCCATTACTTCCAGTTCAATTAAGCCGTCATCAAGCAGGATTTTGGATCCCTCATGAACATCATTGATCAGTCCGGGATACGTAATCGAAAAACGTTCAGCCGTACCAACCATTTCATTCATCGAGACATACACGGTACTACCAGTGGTTAATTCAGCCTCACCATTCTCAAAATCACCTGTTCTGATTTCCGGCCCTTTGGTATCGAGTAAAATTCCTACTGTTTTCCCGGTCTTTTCAGCAGCTTGTCTGATATTGTTAATCCGGTTGCCATGTTCGGCAAAATCCCCATGCGAGAAATTCAAACGGGCAACATTCATCCCGGATTGAATCAGCTGTTCCAATGTTTCAACCGATTCGGATGCAGGTCCGATTGTACATACTATTTTTGTCTTTCTCATTTAATACACATTCCTTTCACTATTGTTGCGCTTATTAGGCAAACTCAAATCGATAGTTCCTTTGATAGCTTATACATATCGGAATTAATATGATGCCCATGTGACATCACATCATACAAATCGTGATCGACTAGCTTGTTATTCTCGATACCAACCATGCGACCAACCTTACCGGCTAACAGTATGTCCACTGCCTGTGCCCCAAGACGGCTGGCCAGCACCCGATCTTGTGCGGTTGGTGAACCACCACGTTGAATATGTCCCAATACAGTAACCCTTGTTTCGAGATTGGTTGCTTTCTCAATTCGTTCACCAAAAGAAAAGCCGCTGCCCACACCCTCGGCCAAAACGATAATACTATGTTTTTTCCCTCGCTCATGTCCGCGTTTCAGGCGATTTACTACTTCCTCGAAGCTATCAGACTTCTCCGGGATAAGAATGCTTTCCGCACCGTCTGCAAGTCCTGCCCACAGTGCCAAATCACCGGCATTCCTGCCCATCACTTCAATCACATACGTACGTTCATGTGAAGTTGCGGTATCACGTATTTTATCGATAGCCTCAATAATTGTATTAAGTGCAGTATCAAAGCCAATTGTAAAATCAGTTCCAGCAATATCATTATCAATTGTGCCCGGGATACCGATACAAGGATAACCTTTATCTGTCAAGCTTTGCGCACCATGAAAACTGCCATCACCACCAATGACAATTAACCCTTCGATACCGAATTTTTTCAGTTGGGCAATCCCCTTTTCCTGACCTTCATCTGTTTTAAATTCGTCACATCTGGCAGAACGCAATACAGTACCACCGCGATGAATAATATCACCAACGGAGCCAATTTCCATTTTTTCTATATTTCCGTTAATAAGTCCCTGATAACCGTTCATTATGCCATAGACATCGATTTCGTGGTAAATAGCTTTTCTTACTACCGCTCGTATAGCAGCATTCATACCGGGGGCATCCCCACCGCTTGTCAAAACTCCTATTTTTTTCATGTTTCCACCTCATGATGTACAAATAATATATCAAAACAAATATGTACGACATCGTTTTCGTAAGCGACCTTGAGATTGACTTCAATCAACCAAGATGGATATCAACTTTCAATCTCCGTATAGTCACCAATTTGTTCGTATTTTTTCCATCTTTCTTCCAATAATTCATCAACAGGCAAATTTGCCAAATCGGTCAACGATTGTTGTAAAACGTGATCAATGTTTGCAGCCTGCTGTTGAATGTCACGGTGTGCGCCGCCTCTGGGTTCTGGAATAATCTCATCAATCACCCCAAGTTCCTTTAAATCATAAGACGTAATTTTCATTGTTTCCGCCGCTCGTTGTGCAAGATTGGAATCTTTCCATAACAATGCTGCGGCTCCTTCAGGGGATATAACGGAATACGTCGAGTTTTCCAGCATATGAATGTGATCACCAACACCTATTCCCAGGGCACCACCACTTCCACCCTCACCAATAACGATACAAACAATCGGAACCGTTAAACCGGCCATTTCCATCAAGTTTCTGGCAATTGCTTCACTTTGTCCGCGCTCTTCTGCAGCTTTACCTGGGTAAGCACCTTTTGTATCAATAAAACAAACAATCGGCCGGTCAAATTTCTCAGCTTGTTTCATATGTCTTAATGCTTTTCGATAGCCTTCAGGATGTGGCATGCCAAAGTTTCGACGGATGTTTTCTTTTGTATCTTTTCCACGCTGGTGACCAATAATAGTTACTGGTTTGTCCCGATAGTAGGCGATACCGGCTACTATTGCTGCATCATCAGCGTAATAACGGTCACCGTGAAATTCAATAAAATCGGTGAATAACTCAAAAACGTAATCAAGTGTTGTCGGACGTTCCTGATGACGAGCCATTTGTACGCGATCCCAAGGTTTCAAGTTAGCGTAAATATCTTCTTCCAACGTTGCCAACCGCTGTTCTAATGTTTGGATTTCCTCAGATAAATCAATCTCACTATCTTTCGTGAAATTTTTTAGTTCAGCAATTTTCTCCTTTAAGTTTACAATCGGCTTTTCAAACTCCAACACTTGTTTCACTTGTTCACGCCTCCCTTCTGATGCATTGCCAATAATGTCGAAATTATGTTTTTCAAATCATGACGATGAATTACCTCATCCAATTGACCATGCTTTAGCAAAAATTCTGCTGTTTGAAAATCCGCGGGAAGTTTCTCACGTATCGTCTGTTCGATAATCCGCCGACCAGCAAAACCAATTAACGCACCAGGCTCGGCGAAGTTATAATCACCCAAAGAGGCAAAACTCGCTGAAACACCGCCTGTTGTGGGATGTGTCATCACGGAGATCATCAATCCTCCAGCGTCGCTAAACCGTTTGATAGCCGTAGATGTTTTTGCCATTTGCATCAGGCTCAATACACCTTCCTGCATCCTGGCACCACCTGAAGCGGTAAAAATGATAAACGGTATGGATTCCATTTTGGCATTTTCGATTGCCCTGGAAATCTTCTCTCCCATAACAGACCCTAAACTTCCCATGCGAAAGCGCGAATCCATCACTGCAAAAGCGGTGGCCTGCCCATTTATCAACCCTTTTCCGGTTACAACACCTTCATTAAGCCCCGTCTTATTACGGTCTTTTTCCAGTTTTTGTTCATAGCCGGGAAATGCCAGCGGATTACTTGAGACCAACTGTTTATCCCATTCCTCAAATGTATCCTGATCAAACAAACTATCAATCCGTTCCCAGGCGCTTAAGGGATGGTGATACCCACAATTTGGGCAAACATAATTATTTTTTTTCATTTCTTTACGATAATAGATTTTATGACATCCATCACATTTTTTCATCAAACCTTCAGGTACATCGATTTTCCCTTCTTCACCTGGGATGGATGCATACTTCTTTCGCTTGCCAAAAAAATCTTTAAGCAAGGTTATTCCTCCTTTACCGGGGCAGCAATTTTCCCACATACCAGGCAGGCATTTTACGAATCATGTGTTGGTTGATCAATGCGTTACTTCCTTTGTATGAACAGGAATAATTTGGTATAAAACCTTGATGATTACAATGCCTGCTTATGGCATGGGGAAATTTCTCGTTTACCATCAATGATCTATTTCGGTCAATTTTTTCGTTTTTTCTTCCACATCGTCCGGGTCCACTTGAATTCTGGCAACACCAGATTCCATTGCTGCCTTCGCAACACTTGATGCAACTGCTGGTGCAACACGGCTATCAAATGGTGCTGGAATTACATAATCTGTGTTTAATTCCTCTTCTGTAATCAAAGACGCAATTGCTTCTGCGGCGGCAACTTTCATTTTTTCATTGATCCGCGTAGCCCGTACATCCAGTGCACCACGGAAAATCCCCGGGAACGCCAAGACATTGTTTACCTGGTTTGGGTAATCAGATCGTCCGGTTCCAATTACTTTAGCGCCGGCTTCTTTTGCATCCTCTGGCATAATTTCCGGGTTAGGATTGGCCATTGCGAAAATAATTGGATCGTCATTCATCTTTTGAACCATTTCTTTGGTTAATAGTCCAGCAACAGATACACCAATAAACACATCAGCACCTTCAAGGACGTCTTCCAGGTTTCCTTCCTTCTTATCCTTATTTGTCATTTTGGCCACTTGTTCCTTAACCTCGTTCATTCCGTTTGGTCTGCCTTCATAAATGGCACCGCTGGAATCACACATAATCATTTCACGAACACCAAAATGATGCAGCAGTTTTATAATTGCAATGCCCGCAGCTCCCGCACCATTTGCGACTACCCGTATTTCCGAAAATGACTTTCCGACCAATTTCAGCGCATTGATCAGTCCGGCAACCGTTACAATTGCTGTACCATGCTGATCATCGTGAAAAATTGGAATACTGGTTTCTTTTTTTAGTTTTTCTTCAATAATAAAGCAATTTGGAGCGGCAATATCCTCAAGATTTACTCCACCAAATGTTGGTTCCATCATTTTTACAGCTTGAACAATATCATCGATGTTGTCCGAATTCAAGCAGACAGGGAATGAATCAACCCCTGCAAACGTTTTAAAAAGCACAGATTTACCTTCCATAACGGGGAGAGCTGCTTCCGGACCGATATTACCAAGTCCCAAAACAGCGGAACCATTACTGACAACTGCAACCATATTACCTTTCATTGTATAATCATAGACAGATTCTTCTCGATCGTGAATTTCTTTACATGGTTCGGCAACCCACGGAGAATACGCCAGGCTTAAATCTCTGGCGTTTTGTACTGGTACCTTGGGCGTGGTAGCCAATTTCCCTTTGTTATTCTTATGCAAATGCAGTGCTTCCTCTCTTAAATTAGCCACAGATTATCCGCTCCTTTTGCCTTGATTTTTATGATATAGTGGTCTGACCATTCGATTATTTAATTATAACAGATGGTGATATCGTGTAAAGCATAATGGAAAGTACAATCAGTTCCGTTTTTCCAATACAACGTTTTCCTCGCCAAAAAAAGCACGTATCTTTGTCATACAAGCACTTATCGGGTTAATATTGTACGTGTTTTGCAATTGGTAGGTTTGCTTTGTTTCAACTGTATAAAGAATGATTGGTGTGTTACCTGGAAAAGACTGAGCTATCTCAGCCATTTTGTTTAAAGCCTCCTCGCTGTTTCGCGCACTTACCTTGATAAAAAGACGTTCAGGCTGATTGATAACTGCTATTGTTTCGTCAAACGGATACACTTCAGATACAAGCCATTGAATCCGGTTATTTCTCGATTCAATTTTTCCTTTGATTGCAATTAATTTTTCTTCCTCTAACAATGACCGGTTCAAGCGGAATACATCTGGAAACACAACAGCATCCATATCACTTGTTTCATCACCAACCGTTAAAAAAGCCATCGGGTCTCCCCGCTTTGTCCGGATGATCTTTATTGATTGGATAATAACTGCGCTTTCCACCCCGCGTTTCCCAATCATTTGGTAAACATCTGCCAATGTAGCATACCCATGACTTTTTAAGGCGCGACGATAGGCTGCAAGCGGGTGGCTGGTTACATAGATTCCCAGCAATTCCTTCTCGTTTGCCAACTTAGTTATTGTAGAAAGATCCTCCATCTTCACGTAGCCTGCCTCCAGCTCAATTTCGCTTTGGAATAATGACGGCTGATCCTGAAATTCATGAAATAACTCTCCTTGTTCCAACGCCTGATCAATCGATGCCAACAAACTGGCACGATTGTCATAAGTGTCATCGAACGCACCCGCCAATATTAGCAATTCCAATATTTGACGATTTACGCTATGAGAAGAAACCCGCATACAGAAATCAAATATATTTTTAAATCGGCCGTGTTTCCTTACCCGAATAATTTCTTTGACTACTTGATTGCCGATTCCTTTAATCGATAAAAGCCCCATACGGATGTTGTTCGATTCCACGGTATATTTCCCGAAACTGGCATTTACAGAGGGTGGCAATATTTCCAAACCATACATTTTTGCTTCCTTGACATACGCCATCACTTTATCCTGCTGATTGGTAACTGAACTTAAGAGTTCGGAAAAAAAACTAACAGGGTAATGCGCTTTTAAATACGCAAGTTGATAGGCAATCATACTATATGCGACCGCATGACTTCGATTAAAACCATAGTTGGAAAATTTGACGATCCATGCAAAAATTTCCTCAGCAACATTCTGGTTGTATCCATTTGTCAGACAGCCTTGGATAAAGGCCTCTTTTTGTTTCTCCATTACCGTTTCTTGTTTTTTACTGACAGCACGTCGCAAAATATCTGCTTGACCAAGTGTGAATCCAGCAATTTTATGGGCGATTTGCATAATCTGTTCCTGATATACCAAAACCCCGTATGTATCCGCTAATATTGTCGCCAAATCCGGATGTGGATAGGTTATTTTTTCCTTATGATGCTTACGGGCAATGTAGGTTGGAATGTATTCCATCGGACCCGGACGATAAAGCGCATTAACAGCGACAATATCCTCAAACGATGTCGGTTTTAATTTCATTAGAACTTCTTTCATACCTTGTGATTCTAATTGAAAAACGCCATTTGTCATTCCTTTTTGTAATAATGTAAATGTCTTTGGATCATTTTCCGGTAACTCATTTAAGCGAATGGTTTGTTTCGCCGTATAATGAATCGTTTGTACGATTCGCTCCAATAAAGTTAAATTACGCAAGCCCAGAAAATCCATTTTTAACAATCCGATTGCTTCCAGATCGTTCATCGGATATTGGGTCAATCGGGTATCATTCGCTCCGATTGTTAACGGGACATGTCTCACAAGTGGTTGCTCGCTGATCACGATCCCGGCAGCATGGGTTGAAATATGTCGCGGCAAGCCCTCTAATACAGTTGCGATAGCGAATAATACTTTTAGTGTCTCCGATTGCTTAATATATTGTTTTAATTCTACCGATTCCCGTACATATGCTACTAGCGATTTATGAGGGTGGACAGGTACCTCCCTTAAAATAAATTGGGCATCCTCTTTATCAATCTTCATGGTTTTGATTAATTCCCTCAGCAGCGAACGGGCAGCAAATGTGCCAAACGTAATGATCTGAGCCACATGTTCACTGCCATATTTGTTCCGCACATACTCAATCACCTCTTCACGTCTATGGTCGGAAAAATCAACGTCAATGTCTGGCATTGTTACACGTTCCGGATTAAGGAATCGCTCAAATAATAAATTGTATTCAAGCGGATCTATCTCGGTAATTCCTAGCACATAAGCAACAAGTGACCCCGCAGCAGATCCTCGTCCCGGGCCCACCATAATATGATTTTCCTTTGCAAATGCAATAAAATCAGCAACAATCAGGAAATAATCACTAAACTGCATCGATTGAATCACATGCAATTCGTAATGCAAACGGTCGGCAACCTTGTTTGTAACCGTGGAATATTTATTTTCAACATTCCGCCAGCACACCTTTTCCAAATAGGTATGTGCATCCATTTGTTCCGGGACTGGATACGACGGAAGCATTCTAGTGGTAAAATCAAGTGTTACTGTACACTGGTCACTAATTCGTTTCGTCGCAGTTAATACCTCCGGCCAATCGGAAAAAGCCTTTTCCATTTCGGATGATGAACGTAAATGGTGACCCTTCAAGTTTGGGTCCGTTAAATAAAATGGCCATGATTCACCACGTTTGATTGCTTGTAAACAATCAAAGGCAATATCGTCTTTTTCATGTAAATATCGGACATCATTGATAGCAACAACAGGTGTTGAATATTGCCCCATATATGTTTTTAAGGCAAGGTGAATTTCTTTTTCGGACACATAACCATAACCAGCAACACCCAAATAAAAATCACCTTGTGAAAAACACGTTTTCCATGATGCGATATATTGGTGCACATCAGTTAGTGATTTCGTTTGCAGCAGTCTGGCAAGCTGCGAATCTTTGGCAGGCAAAATGCCAATCATGTCATATGTGTAATGGTGTAATTCATGTTGTTCGATCTTCGTGTATTGGTTTGTTTGGAGGTAAGTAGATAATGCAACAAGCTGCTGATAACCTTGATTGTTTTTCGCCAGCAGAATGCAGGTTTCCGTTGTTTGTTCATCAGTCGTCACGTAAACAGTCATGCCAATTATCGGCTTAATCCCTGCTTTTTTACACGCCTGATAAAATGGGATTGCTCCATACAATACCTGTTCATCGGTCAATGCAAGCGCAGAAAATGAAAGCTCCTTTGCCCTATTGACCAATTTGTCGATCGTTATGGTGCTATTCATCAAACTATATCCGCTTCTCACTTGTAAATGTGTAAAAGATGACATACAATCCCGCCTTTTCTATCTCTAAGAATTATTATAGCGAACATATCGCCGGTATGCATGTCCCAAGTATTTTCCGCTTAACATATCTTGTCCTGCCCAAACATATAATGGGAAAAGCATGGGATAAGGGAGAGCATATCAATGGAGGAACGTTTCATCGCTTCATTCATTCATTGTTATTTTATCGCGTTCGGTGTGCTAATTGGCGGTACAATTATCGGTAGCATCGGATCATTTGCTACTGGGGATGCCCCGTTTACTGCGATGAGTCATATAGCCAAACGATTAAGAATTTGGGCAATTGTAGCAGCAATTGGCGGAACGTTTGATGCAATCGCCAATTTTGAAAAAGGGCTGCTTGACGGTCATACAATAGACGTATTCAAGCAAGTACTATTAATCCTGTCTGCAATGGGAGGCGTCAAAACAGCAATTATCCTTATTAGCTGGTTCATTCAGGAGGATGTAGACTGATGCATATCCCACCTTATCACAAAAAGGCAGTTTGGCAGCGATTTTTCGTAGGGGCGCTGGTTGGTGGGGTTATTGCCTATTGTGTTTTTGCCTACATGTATAATTCTATGTACCAGCGTCTGTTTGAAACCAACCTGGAATTACAATCACAGGTGACCGAACTTAAAAACCAGAATGAAGCATTATTGGAGGATAAAAAGGATTTGGATGAGAAAAACGAAGAGCAATTAACCATCGAATCCATGGAGGTCACCATTGCAAATGCTAAAACCTTAAAGCTTAGCCACTTGGTCGTCTATCAAATGGAGGAAATGATCAAAGAAGAACTAAAACATGTAATCGGCCAAAAAGTAAGTATTGTTTCAGAGAGTGACCAACTTCTAACCAGTACGATCGAAAACAAAGAATTCGCCATTGAGGATTTCAACTATTATTTTACCGTAACAAAAATAACATTTGCCAGAACGTTAAAAATAACCGTGACAGCAAAAAACAATAGTCCTGCGTGAATGTTTTGTGAAATTTATAAAAATTTATAGCGTAAGTTTCCCGCTTTTTGTATAATGAACATATAGAAATCATCCACAAAAAATCGCGAAAAGGGTTTCATTTATTTTACCAGCTTCATATACTACCTTTATGGAAAGGAGTGGTAAGCATGCTTATCATGCCAGAAAATCAAATTCGCGATGAAAAGATTAAGCAACTTAAATCCGGGCAAACGGTCTATGCTGAATCCAGTGAGTTAATTCGCCTGATCAAGCGTCAAATCATTAAACAACAGTTACAAGTTGTTTACGACCAAACGGACGCAGGATGCTGGTTTTTACCACTTCAGGAAAAAGTGAGCAGCTAATCGTAAAGTCCAAAGAGCGAATCAATAAACTGTGCTGATTTCCCACTATGGAAACCAGCACTTCTTTAGATTTATATTACCTATCCCTGGTAGTTTTTACATACCCTTTCCAAATCACGGACAACCCGCTCTGTCTCTTCCCAATTGGCAACGGTAGCCCCTGCAGCCATTGGATGACCACCGCCGCCAAACTTTGCAGCAACGGTATTCACGACCGGACCTTTTGATCTTAGTCGAACACGAATATCGTTCGCTTCTTCAATAAATATAACCCAAGCCTTAATCCCCGAAATATCGCCCAATGTACCAACAATTTGACTTGTTTCCTCCGGTTTTATGCGGTATTCACTCAATAATTGACTGGTTATTTTAATACTGCACATTCCTGAAGGTGTCAGGGTATAGTTTTGTAATATGTATCCCTGTAGGCGGGCAATGTTTTCATCCATCTGATACATGCCATCGTAGAGTTTTGTCCGATCAAATGAATAGGTTACAAGTTCAGCTGCATACTGAAAGGTTTTCTTCGTTGTACTTGGAAACAGAAATCTCCCTGTATCTCCGACAATCCCGCCATAAATCAATCTGGCAGCTTCATTGTTCATTTGATAACCCGCTGCTTTTGCGTGGACATATAAATCGTAAATAATTTCACTAGTTGAGCTTGCCTCGGTATCCACCAAGACAATATCACCATATGGATCAACATTTGGGTGATGGTCGATTTTGATCAATTTATCACCTTTATCATAGCGGGTATCATCAATTCGTTCAGTATTGGCAGTATCACATACAATTACCAACGCCCCTTGGTAGACATTGTCATCGATCGTATCCATTCGTGCAAGAAATGTAAGTGACGGGTCTTCTTCCCCAGCTAAATAAACTTGCTTATTTGGATACGTTTGTTTGATCAACTGTCCTAATCCAGCTTGTGATCCGTATGCATCGGGATCCGGCCGGACATGACGGTGAATGATAATGGTCCCATAATCCTCAATCGCCTGGATGATTGCGTCAAAATTCATCGTAAGTTCTCCTTCTGTTTTAAAATGGTTTATTCTGGCTTAATTCATAAAAACAAGCTACAATGGATGTTAGTTATCGCAGTTACTCATGTCTGCAAAACTAATACAGGAGCGAAAATTCTGATGGTCATTCTACCAATTATTGTTGTGATTGCACTTGTTTTATATATTTATTACAAGGTTGCCGTTATACGAAACAAGGATAAGCTGACACAAGCCTATTTTAACGCAAAATCCCGGATATGTCTTGGTATATTTGTGCTTGTATTTGGCATTAACCAATACTTATATTATCAAACCAAGCTCTCCCTGTTCATTGGGATAATTTTTCTGATTCTAGGGGGCATGCAGCTTAATTTGGGAATAAAGGAATCCAAACACTACCGCAACGAATGGAAACGTCTGTACCCTAACGGGAATGAAAGCTGATTATCATCCGATAGTCAGCTTTTTTCATGTAATACACTAAATAACTGCAAGGCAAAATCCGTTTCCAAGCCCGATTAACGGTCAATAAGCTGTGCCATTAATAACCCTTTCCCGATTAACTGCTGATCATTATACACTTCGACATCGATTTTTGCATAAATTCTTCCTACATCAACCAATCGCGGTTTAATCATAACCTTGCTGTCAATTTGTACTGGTTTCAGAAAGTATACCGTTATATTCTCCACAACCAGTTCACCCCGTTTCGCCTGCAACAGCAAACGACTGCTTGCTTCAGTGATCAATGATGTAAATACCCCGTTCGATAACGTACCAAGCTGGTTTGTCATTTGCGGGGTTACTTCAGCTTGAAAAACCGACTCTTCCCCCTCAACAGTGCTAATGGTTGACGATACAATATCATCGATGGTGTCGCCAATTTGTGGCTGCCGCTGGATTTGCTGCAGCGCCTTTAAAACGTCCTGCCGGGAGATAATTCCCCGCAGTTCATGGGATTGGTTAACGACAGGGACCAGTTCAATGCCTTCCCAAACCATCATATGTGCGACATAGGCAAGCGAGGTTTTTGCCTGTACTACGGTAGGGTTTTTGGTCATTACTTTTTCGATCAATGTGTCCGGACTTTTGCCGATAATGTCTCTTGAGGTTACCATTCCAGCCACACGGTTCTTTTCCCCCACAACCGGAAATCTGGAGTGCTCCGACTGTTCATTCAATTCGTACCATCGTTGCAAAGGATCCTTCGTATTTAAATAGAAAGATTGTTCAAGCGGTGTTGAGATGTCTTCTACAAAAACGATTTCTTTTTTAATTAACTGGTCATAGATGGCCCGATTAATCATGGAGGCCACCGTAAACGTGTCATAACTTGTTGACATGATTGGAATTTGCTTTTCATCTGCCAATGCCTTGATATGATCAGCCGTGTCAAACCCGCCTGTTATTAACACGGAGGCACCCGCTTTGATGGCCAATTCATGGGCTTTAACCCGATTACCAACAATCAAAAGGGAATCTGCTTCCGTGTAGCGCATCATTGCTTCCAGCTGCATTGCCCCGATCAAAAATTTATTCAAGGTTTTGTGCAGGCCTTCCTTTCCACCCAAAACCTGTCCATCTACAATATTGATCACTTCGGCAAATGTTAATCGCTCAAAGTTTTCTTTTCTCTTACGCTCGATTCTTATGGTTCCAACGCGTTCGATGGTACTTACCAGCCCTTGATTTTCCGCTTCTTTTATCGCCCGGTATGCGGTGCCTTCACTTACATTTAAGTCTTTGGCAATTTGTCGTACGGATATTTTATTGCCTACTCCTAACGCCATAATATGTTGTAATATCTGCTCATGCTTTGTTGCCATTTGTTCACCGACTTTCAACTGTACTAACCATTATGATTTTTCTTTATTATACAGTTGATTTGGTTTCACCTCAATATTTTAGCGTTTGCCGCTCTCTAACACGTTCCTGTTCCATAACCGGCGGATTGTTCATTTGTAAAAGCACAGCAAGGTTCGCACCAACTACCAGCAAGAAAAACAGCAGCCAAAGCCCCCAAAAAATGAATTCCAATTGAGACGAGGCTTCAGGGATATATGGCCAGGCAAAATATAGAAAAAACCCTGCCAATAATAAACGCAAAACTGCATAGTGACGCATCATTAATCACCTCCATATGCTTATAGTTTATGAAGGAGATAATTATTTCATGCTTGTACACCATATACGCTGTTACCAACTATGAAAATAATTGCATATACCAGTTTATAAGGGAATATCCATCAAAATAGCTGATGATCGCTGCTACAACAATGTATGGACCAAATGGGAAAGGCTGTCGTCGATTCATTCGTTTCAATAATAGCAAAAACAAACTAACAATGGCACCAATCATACACGATAAAATGAAAGCCAGCATCACTTGTTTGACTCCTAGTACAATGCCAAGTACACCGAATAATTTCATGTCGCCAGCGCCCATACCACCGCGGCTAACAAGAATGATAACAGCAATTAGAACAAAGGCAAGGATTCCACCAACGATAGAGGACCACCATGGATGAAGAGGTTGAATGACACGCAGGATAATAAATAGTGGTAAAAAAAATAGCAAGACACGATCCGGAATGAGCATATAGCTGATATCAGCAACCAAAATAATGACAAGCATGGACATGAAGCAGATGGCAATGACGAGTTCCAACCCCAACCCATGCCGGAGATAACTATATGCAAAGAGCAATCCAGTCAGAACTTCTATGACCGGATACATTAGCGAGATAGCTGTATGGCAATGTCTGCATCTACCTAATTGCTTCAGGTAGGACAGAACCGGCACAAGCTCATACCAGGAAAGTATATGCTTACATTGCGGACACATGGATCGATCGTTCGCAAATGACAGTTTTGCCGGTAATCGTAATCCGACAACATTAAAAAACGAACCAAAGATAAGACCCAGTGTAAAAAATAAGACCGTTATTTGTACAGTCATTTTTCGCGTCACATCCAATACTATAGAACTATAACTATAGTACTATATAGTGACCAAAAAATCTACTAACTTTACTAAATACTGCATAGTAATAAAAAATTGGGGCTCTTAACCCAAAATTGGAATTTAAAAAACGCAAGCCATCAAATAAGGCCTGCGTTTGTATGTTTTTCTTTAAAGTTCCATTGATTCACCGATCTCCAACACTTTTCCCTCGCCGGTTTTAACCCTATCTGCGAATGCACCAGCATCTTGTTCAATTAACGGGAAAGTATTATAGTGTATCGGAACAACCGTTTTTGCCTGAATCCAATCTGCAGCAACTAGTGCATCTTCCGGACCCATGGTAAAGTTATCGCCAATTGGTACAAAGGCAACATCGATATCATTTCGATCACCAATCAACTTCAAATCGGAGAACAGTCCGGTGTCACCGACGTGGTAGATTGTTTTACCCTCAACAGTTAATAAGATTCCAGCAGGCATTCCCGTGTATATAATACTGCCATCATCCTCAGTATAGGAAGAACCGTGAAATGCTTGAGTTAGTTTCACTTTTCCAAATTCAAATTGATGTGCCCCGCCAATATGCATTGCGTGGGTGCGGAGTCCTTTTGTAGCCATATAATTGGCCAGTTCATTTGGTGCTACAACCAGGGCATCATTTCGCTTGGCAATATCTACTGTATCGCCAACATGATCATTATGCCCATGTGTAAGCAAAATAACATCTGCTTTAACTGTACTGGCATCCAGATCACACTTGTCATTACCGGAAATAAATGGATCAAATAATATCCTGTGTTTCGACGTTTCAACAAGTACAACGGATTGACCATGGTATGATAACTTCATTCCTATCTCTCCTTCTCTCATTTTGCTCCAATTATATATTTCGATAAAAGTTACACATATCCTCTACCCGTTTTACGTTTTTTTCATGCATTAATTAAAAACATTTTAACGTATCATTTTATTCTCTTCCCATCTTCCGTTTTAAGGCAGCCAATTCATCATCAATCTTTTTATCGCTGTTCAATTCCTCAAATTCATCTTCCAATGTACGGGAAGTACGCAGATCTTCACTCGTTTCTGCTTCGGCCTCATACTGCATTACCTTTTCCTCCATACGCTCAAAACCCTGTTTCGATTCGTCACTGCCAATTGCAGACATGGTTCGATTCATTTTCGTCCTTGTCTTTGCTGATTCAGCCCGAGCTTGCAATGTATCTTTCTTTAATTTCATTTCCTGATATTCCCTCTTCATCTCGGCAAGCTTATTACGGGATATTTCTGTATCAGCATTAGCTTGCTCCCATGATGCAGTCAACGCCTCTGCCTGTTGTTCATGTTCGTGCTTATCCTCCAGCGCACGGCGCGCCATGTCATCATTACCGGCCTCAATTGCTTGTTCTGCTTGTTTTTGACGTTTTTCAATCAGTATCAATACATCATCTTTTTTCCGCTTTAACATCTTTTCATTTGCCATCTGCTTGGCAACACCAGTTTCCACTTCACGGATGTCCTCTGCCATATCCCGCATAAACTGGTCAAGCATTTTCACCGGATCTTCTGCCTTGTCAAGGGATGCATTCAGTTCCGATCGCACTAAAGTAGATACTCGTTTAAAAAATTTAAACATATGCCGACCTCCTATTTTATTTTGACACCATTTATTCGGCACAAATTCAACGGCTATATAACAGCCACCCCCTGCCAAAATACCAATCTTTGTTAGGTTGGGCCTGGTGTACCGGAAACATACATACCAATATACCGAAAAATAGCGCGATTGTATCAATCTATACGAATCGGATGTAGCAAAGGTTTCAATTTTTAGAACAAAGGCGTAAGCGCCCGGTTAGCAACGTACAAACTGGAGCACTTCGCAATGAGATAAAGGAAACACGGTGAGCTGGAAGCGAACCGATGTTGACTTATCGTAGTGAAGAAGTGTGAAGTTTGCTAGTTGCTGGGCGCTGGAGCCAGACGTGGCCTGCTTTGTCACGAGCTGAATAAAGCCTAGATTTTTATATTTTCTTTACTTGTCAAAAAAGGAGACTATCCAATGTGGAATTAGCCTCCTTCAGCATCATTTATTTCTCCAATAGCGTATCGGTAGAGCTATAATCTAAACCATGTGCCTCAGCTACAGCCTGATAGGTGACATAGCCATCCAATGTGTTGATTCCTTTACGTAATGCGTCATTATCTTGGCAAGCTTGCTTATATCCCTTATTAGCCAATTGTACAGCATATGGAACCGTAACATTTGTCAAGCCGATTGTAGCCGTTCGCGGAACCGCTCCAGGCATATTGGCCACTGCATAATGAACAACACCATGCTTTGTGTAAGTTGGATGATCATGTGTCGTCACACGGTTACTTGTTTCTACAATTCCTCCCTGATCAATGGCAACATCAACAATAACCGAACCATCAGACATTGCCTGTACCATATCTTCAGTCACTAAAGTTGGCGCCTTGGCCCCTGGAATTAATACAGCACCAATCACAAGGTCTGATTCTGCAACAGCGTCACGAATATTCATCGGGTTTGACATGATCGTATTAACAGATGAACCAAATAAGTCATCCAATTCTTTTAGCCGTTGTGGATCCAGATCAATAATGGTCACATCTGCCCCAAGCCCAACTGCTATCTTCGCTGCGTTGGTCCCTACTCCACCACCGCCGATAATCGTTACCTTACCACGTTTTACACCAGGTATTGCAGAAAGGATGATTCCCTTGCCACCTTTTGTTTTTTCAAGAAATTGCGCCCCGATTTGTGCAGCCATCCGGCCGGCAACCTCACTCATTGGATTTAACAATGGCAATGAGCGATTTGGCAACTGTACCGTCTCATAAGCAATACCTATTACTTTTTTCTCAATCATCGTCCTCGTTAACTCAGGTTCATTTGCCAAGTGTAAATATGTAAATAAAATTAGCCCTTCATAAAAATAATTGTATTCCTCTGGAAGTGGTTCTTTTACTTTCATAACCATTTCTTGTGCCCAAGCTTCTTTTGCTGTAGGTGTAACAATAGCTCCGGCCGCTTCATATTCATCGTCCGTGAAGCTTGAACCAAGGCCGGCGCCTGTTTCCACGTATACGTCATGTCCGGCGTTTTTCAATGTTACTACTCCAGCTGGCGTCATTGCTACCCTGTTTTCATTGTTTTTTATTTCCTTAGGTACCCCTATTTTCACCTCAAAACCTCCCTGTACTTTTTAGGCGATCGCTACAACCTGTAACAACGGTTAACGAAAACGATTGATTACATCCAAACCACCGGTGATTTCAAAAACAGTTCCCGTGATCATATCAGAGTCCTGATCACATAAAAACAAAATCATCCGGGCGATATCTTCACCGGTTCCAGATCTCCCTATTGGTGTCTGGTCATCATATTTCATCCGGCTTTTTGCGATTGTTGATTCCTTCATTTCCCCTTCAATATTACCCGGACAAACCATATTTGCCGTGATTTGGTACTCCGCTTCCTCAAAAGCTACCGATTTGGTCAATGAAGCCAAGCCACTTTTAGCGGCCGCAAACGCCGAGCGGTATATCCAGCCTGAAGCTGTATTTGCACCTTGAAATCCGTAGTTGACAATACGCCCAAATCGCTGCTTACGCATATATGGAACCGTCATTTTTAATAAATAAAAAATGGCATCCAAATTTCCGTACATCATTTCATGCCATTCATCTTCCGTATAATCAAGCAATTTTTTACGTTCAAAAATAAATGGGCCGGCATTATTAATCAGATAATCAACACCCCCATATTTGTTTACTGCTTTAGTCACCAACTGTTCAATGCTTTGTTTATCCGTAACATCGGCTTGCACAATATTTAATGCATCTTGATAGGAGGAAAGGTTTTGTTTTACCTGCATCGCCTTTTCCTTATTGCTATGATAAGTTGTTGTTACATGATGACCATGTTGCAAGAATAATTCGGTTACCATTCTTCCCAAACCGGAAGTTCCTGCTGTTATCAGTGCATGCCCCAAATTTTCCCCTCCCTTTCAATAAGAACACCTATATTATGAATCGAATTATACCATAAGATTGCGGCCAATCAAATAAAATTGAAAACAGCATCTATCGTCCCATTGTAAAAATCCACCCCGAAAAGCGGGATGGATTTGATCAACTTATTTTTTCTGATTGTTAAACGTGTGGATACTTCTGTTATTGGATAAATTATCCTTATCCTCAATTACACCGCTCTGATAACTTTCAATCAATTGATTTTGTACCGCTTCAATACCCTTTTTATCCTCAATAAACTTATTGCTCTTTCCCAATAAAATCACCTCCAAAATTAGTATGTGTTAAAGGCGACGATCCATAGGTTATTTTTAAATCCATTATTAAACAAGATTACCATACACAAAAATGGGGTATAGACGTATAAATGAAAAAAGGGGGAGTTACTCATGGATTTTGCATATAAGCATATTGTTGTTGCCCTAGATGGTTCCGATGCGTCTGATGCAGCGTTTAAAAAATCACTGGATATTGCCAAACGAAATGATTCCCAGCTCATTCTTACCCATATTGTTGACTCTCGTACATTCGCCACAGCGGAGGCATATGATAAAACCCTTTCTGAGCGTGCAGAACGCTATGCAAACGATTTACTGAATGGCTATTCAAAAAAAGCAAGGGCAGCTGGTGTCGAAAATCTGACACATTGCATTGAATATGGTTCACCCAAGGTAAAAATCGCAAAAGATGTCGCTGCCGCATATGAAGCAGATTTAATCATTTGTGGCGCAACCGGCTTAAACGCGGTGGAACGGTTTCTTATTGGCAGTGTTTCTGAAAGCATCACCCGTTATGCCAATTGTGATGTATTGGTGGTACGATAATTGGATGTACTGTTACAATACTTCCTGTCCCGGACGCTCTTATTATAATAAACAAAAATAAAACGCTCCTTTTATTAAAGGCAGCGTTTTTTCTTCAATTCTTATTTAGTTCATGAACAACATGGGGAAGCTCGGGAATGATTAATTTATTCATTGCCAGTCTAACAGCCCCTGTCGATCCTGGTGTGGAAAATAGTGCTGTAGCTTCAATCGTGCCGGCAATTGCCCGTGAAAGAATTGCTGACGATCCGATATCTTCTTGATAACTTAGCATCCGAAAAATTTCTCCAAAGCCGCTTATTTCTTTATGCAACATTCCTTTAACCGTTTCAATCGTCACATCACGCGCTGAAATGCCTGTCCCGCCGTTCAACAAGATAACTTCAATATTGGCATCTTGCACACCTCTTTCCACCATCGTTTGAATGGCTGTTTCATCATCCGTTACAATTTCCGCAAACTTCACATGATGACCTGCCTGTTCAAGCAGTTCTGCCATTAGCTTTCCACTTTTATCCGTCTCTTTCGTACGCGTATCACTAACTGTAATAATCATGCAGTTTACTTTTTTATGTGCAACCTGATGTACCATTGTCTGCCCCCCATATTCATTATCCCTGCATATTTTCGAATCATGTTGTCAAGCGTACCGTATCACGCGCGATCATTACCTCTTCGTTTGTTGGAATGATAAGGACCTTCACTGGTGAGTGCGGATAATTGATAAAGGTTTCTTTTCCATGTACATTGTTTCGTGCCGGATCCCAGTATACTCCCATAAATTCCAATCCGGTTAATACCTTTTCGCGAATTGTTGTACTGTTTTCACCAACTCCTGCAGTAAAAATAATTGCATCAACACCAGACATCCTGGCAGCATATGAGCCTAAATATTTATGAATTCTTGCTGCAAAAACCTCCAAAGCCAGTTCCGCCCGATCATTCTCATCCTTTTTTTCCTCAATGTCACGTAAATCACTTGAAAACCCGGATAATGCAAGCATTCCACTTTGTTTATTGAGAACGTTAATAACCTCCTCAGCAGTTTGTCCGGTTTTTTCCATGATATAGGGAATAAGCGCCGGGTCAATATTACCGGAACGAGTTCCCATGGTAACACCAGCAAGTGGGGTAAAGCCCATCGATGTATCAATTGATTTTCCTTTATCAATTGCTGTGATACTTGCACCATTTCCCAGATGGCAGGAAATAAGACGCAACTGATCCAACGGTATTTCCAATAACTCTGATGCCCGCTGCGAAACATATTTGTGTGATGTACCGTGAAACCCGTATTTACGGATTCCGTATTGCTCATAATATTCATATGGCAAACTATATAAATACGACCGTTCCGGCATGGTTTGATGAAAAGCAGTATCAAATACCGCAACCATTGGGACATTTGGCAGTACTTCCCGGAATGCTTGAATTCCCAGTAAATTGGCCGGGTTATGCAATGGAGCCAATTCAGATACTGCTTCAATCTGCTGAATTACTTCATCGGTTATTTTCACCGAGTCTGTAAACCGTTCCCCGCCGTGTACTACCCTATGACCAACTGCACCAATCTCGTCCAGTGACTGAATGACTCCAGAAGTTTTTAATTGTTCCAATAACCATTTAACTGCGGCCTCATGATCCGGAAGATCCCCGGCCATTTTTTCCTTTTCCCCATTAATTTCGTAGGTGAATATCGAATCAGAAAGCCCAATACGTTCAAATAACCCTTTGGCCAATACATGTTCCTCCGGCATTTGAATTAACTGAAACTTCAACGATGAACTTCCTGCATTAATTGCTAAAATAAGCATATTGTTTAACTCCTCACATTTAAATAATTCGCAAACCAGCTGTTCATTTGATCCAATATATCATTCATTGCTTTGGTATTTTTGAATGATGGTAAATGAACAAGCAACGGCTGTTTTGGTGTGCTTGTTTGTTGGCCTTTTTTCTGTAAAACCAATAAACTTTTTCCGTTTTTATCTGATTTAACTGCACTATCTGGTAAACGCAGCACCCCAACTATATGGGCGTGTTGCTGTAGATACGCATGCAGTTTATCTGATTGATCACTATCAAACAAAAAATCAGGAATGACAAAAATTAAATAACCCGCTTCTTTCGTATAGTTCATGCTTTGTTCAATAAACAAATGATGTGCATAGGAATGACCCTGTTCGGCATGTAATTCATACTCATTCGCCCGCAAATCATCCGGATAATATCCCACCGGCAAATCGGCAACAACCAGGTCAACAGGATCCAGCAAAAACGGACGCAAACTATCCTGATGAAACAATTCAATCGGTTCCTCGTACAGATTTGCAGTTACCAGGGCAAGTCTGATTAAAGTTGGATCTATTTCACTGCCGAATGCCGTTGTTTTTTTCTTTACCTGTTTTATTACTGTGGACAGTAAGCTCCCTGTCCCACAGGCTGGATCAAAAACACGTAATGTCTCCTTACCCGCAAACAACTTTTCAGCCAGATAGGCGATCAATAATGACACAGTCTCCGGGGTCATGAAATGTTGTTGTTGGGTGGAATTTCTCATACCTTTTAAAATAGCAAACTCGATCGCTGTTTTTATTTCCTCTGGTTTATAATAATCAAGCTCGATATCTTGAATGAACTGTTGTATTTTTTGTTTTTGAATATCATCGCTTGTGTTTACATCATTATTGAAAAGACATTCAAGCACGATTACCAGGCTGTCTAAATAAGGTTCATTTTCTTGTTGCTGGATATTTTCAACTGCATCATCGATTAATGCAAAAAGTGTTTCCATATTTGTTTTTTTCATATGTTTTTCCTCCGATCCTAGCCCTTAAACGTTCCTATTGTACCAAAATCCGAGGGGGGATGTACAAAAATTGGAGGTATTTTTTCGATCTGAGGGCTCTTCTCAAAAAAATCTCTCCAGCTAGCAGCAAGAGAGACTTTTTTCATTATTTCGCAGCTTTAACGGCTTCCAATGCCTTGTCATAATCGGGATGATTCGTTACTTCGTCGACATATTCAACATATGTAACCGTATTGTTTGAATCAACCACAAAAATGGCCCGCGCCAATAACCGAAGTTCCTTGATTAATACGCCATATTTCTCTCCAAAATCAGCATCGCGATGATCTGATAATGTGTCAAGATTTTTAATACCGTTTGCTGCGCACCAACGGGTTTGTGCAAAAGGCAGATCCATACTAATCGTTAATACTTGAACACCTGGAATTTTATCAGCCTCTTCATTAAAGCGTTTGGTTTCTGCGGCACATACCCCTGTATCAACTGATGGTACGGATGCAATCAATTTAACTTTTCCCTGATAGTTATCCAGTGATACCTCCTGCATATCATTGGATAATACCGTAAAGTTTGGTGCACTATCCCCTACCTTAATTTCCGTTCCAAGAAGTGTGACAGGATCTTGAGCGAATGTGACATTTGCCATATGAATCATTCCTCCTTATTCATTGTCTTCACTTCTTATTATGGATAATCCTTAGATAGGTGTCCATTATCTTGCCCGTCGAAATAACAACATTTTTGTGAACCCACCATTAAGAAGGACAATACGCATTTATATATCATAAATGGATTGTTCCTTTTCGGACTTCTCTTCCTTTTGCTGTTTCTCTTCTTTCTGCCCCTTTTGTTCTTTTTGTTTGGATGATTTTTTTGAACTACCGGATTCGCGAATCATTTGCTGAATTTTTTCCACCACTTGTGGGGCAAACTCAAGCATTTTTTCAACCAAATGCGTATTCCCATCCAAATGAACCATCTTGATACCTTTTGCACTAACGATTAAAAAAGCAACGGGTGTGATGGACACTCCTCCGCCACTTCCTCCACCAAACGGCAGGCTATCTTGTCCACTACTACTGTCACCACCACTATCACTGTCGTCTTGATCGGATCCTTGACTTTTTCCGTTAAATTCACTACCACCTGCAGCAAAACCAAATCCGACTTTTGAAACAGGTATAATCACACTTCCGTCGGGTGACTCGACCGGATCACCGATAATTGTATTGACCTCAACCATATCTTTCAGGTTTTCCATTGCTGTTGTCATTAGGCCTTGAATTGGATGTTCCGCCATTTTATAATCCTCCTTCTTAAATGAATGATTCCCTTTCTCTTTTTCGAAACGATGACTTTTGGATCGCTTTAAAAAACGCGTGTATAGCTTGTCCAATTCTAATCGATACCATACAATCAAATTCGGAATATACATATTTCCGATTAAACTCAGGTACAACACCAAAGTCCGGTGAACATTTCAGTTGGCTCCATTGATCTAACATACCGACCACCATTCCTTTTGTTGCCCATACACCTCCAGTTGCCATCCCTGTCGTACTAGCATCACCTGTCCCAATACGCGTATGCCACTTGAGTTGATGGAAATATACTTTATCTAGGAATGTCTGTGCTATCGTAACCATGTCTCGAATGGATTCAAAAAAGTGTCTAATGGCGGATTGGATCATTTCAAGTTTTTCACGGATATCCTTATTAACTAATTTCTGCTCCCATCGATTAGTTGTTTCCAATTGTGCCAAATCGATTTCTTTGGTAAAGAAGCGAATCCCGTAAAACCGAAATTGCAAAGTCAATCGCTGTTTTTGGTTACTGCAGGTTAATGAACAGGTAATATGTACCCGTGAAAATAACAGGATTATAAAAATAATGACTAACAATACCCCTACAATAATCCATACCAAAGCTATCGACTCCCCATAATGGAAATTTTATTCATTCTATTTCTATTTTGATACATCATTACAGTTTTTAACCAGTAAAACGATAATCAACCAGCCCACACGCTTGAAACTGGAGTGCCTTTAGCTATTAATAGAAATAACAGCAACAACATGATACACTTACATTGTGAATACCGCTTGTTACGAACTAAGTCGGCAATTTACTATATAAACCATATAACTACTCTAAATGGAGGCAATGACTAACATGCCAAACCGTAAAAACATCTATTTCTATTATAATCAAGCACCAAATATAGAGGATACATTAACACCATTATTTGACTTAGCCCAAAAAAACGGCTTTACTATTGTCACGGAACCGAAAGATGCAAGCATTATTATTAGTATTGGCGGAGATGGAAGCTTTTTACAGGGGGTACGTAAAACAGATTTTCGCCAAGATTGTTTGTATGTGGGAATTACCCGCTCAGATGAATCTGGCCTTTATTGTGATTTTAATTTGGATAGCTTTGACGATATACTTGATACCATAGAGAATGCCGAAGTGGAAGTACGCAAATTCCCGGTCATTGACGTGCAAATTAACCAAGGGACGACATTTCATTGTTTAAACGAGGTCAGTGTACGTTCTACTATTATTAAAACAATCGTTATCGACGTGCAAATCGATGACCATTATTTCGAAACATTTCGCGGAGATGGATTAATTATTGCTACACCTACTGGATCAACCGGTTATAACAGGTCAACCAACGGTGCGGTAATTGATCCCAAAATACCATGTTTTCAAGTATCAGAGCTCGCCTCTCTTAACAACAACCGCTATCGTACACTTGGTTCATCATTTGTGCTTAACAGTGATCGTAAATTAACCTTGGATATTGTACAAGATGGCAACGACTATCCGATTATTGGTCTGGACAATGAGGCTTTTCCTGTAAAGAACATCCAAAATATCACTGTAACCTTGAGCGACAAGGTAATCAAAACGGTAAAACTAAAAAACAATTCCTATTGGGATCGTGTAAAACGAACATTTTTATAAAGTGAAACTTCATTAAGTGGGGGTTTCCTTGCCCCCACTGAAAGCCGGACATTTACCGGCAGTTGTTCCTCGCTTATTTGCCCTCATTTGATCTTGAAATCTTGAAGCAAGGGTCTCATGCGAAATAAAACATTAGAAACAATAAGAGGACTATCCTAATAGGACAGCCCTCAAGCCAAATCATATTGAATTGTTGTTATTGATGACCCCCAAATTGTTGCTCGGCCATTGTTACAAGACGTTTTGTAATTTCTCCACCTACAGAACCGTTAGCGCGGGAAGTAGTGTCAGCACCAAGATTTACACCAAATTCTTGAGCAATCTCAGTCTTCATTTGATCTAATGCTTGTTGTACACCAGGTACAACCAATTGGTTTGAGTTGTTAGAAGCCATTGTCCTCACCTCCTTGGTACCTATAGAATGTGTAACAAGGAAGGCAAACATACAGGTTTTCTATTGGTAGTTCCTGTTAGTTACAAACCAATTTACCAGTGAGTTAATCTTTTGGATTGGAATACACACTTAAAGCAATCCATCAAATTCCTGCATTGTATCCAACTTACCGGTCAGCCTGACTGTTTCCGAGTTCTGAACAGCTTCTTGAAGCATTTCTGTAACATCCATTTGCCCTTCAAAATAATTAACCTTTTCCCTTGATGGTCTTGTTTTGGGTGATTTCGGTACAAAAATGGTGCAGCAATCTTCATACGGTCGAATCGAGATATCATACGTATTAATCCGGCGGGAAATCTGGATGATATCATTCTTATCCATCGCAATTAACGGCCGCAGTACTGGCAAACTGGTTACTTCATTAATAGCATGCATACTTTCCATTGTTTGGCTTGCGACTTGTCCAAGACTTTCCCCTGTAGTGATCGAAAGAATATTTTCTCGCTCGCAAAGCATTTGGCTAATACGGAACATCATACGCCGCATAATTGTCATCGCATATCCATCAGGCATTTCCCGGAAGATATGCTGCTGGAGTTTTGTAAATGGTATAATATGAACCTTGACGGAATTGCCGTATTCCGTTAATTTGCTTGCCAAATCCAAAACCTTTTGCTTTGCCCGCTCACTCGTGAATGGCGGGGAATGAAAATGAATGGCTTCGATTTCAACACCGCGTTTCATTGCCAAATACCCGGCAACAGGACTATCAATTCCACCGGATAACATCAGTAAAGTCTTTCCCGACGTGCCAACTGGTAATCCTCCCAAACCCGGAACAACGCTAGATGTAATATAGGTGGCTTCAGTACGGATTTCGACCTTGACCTCCAAATCCGGATGATGAACATCGACCGTATAACCGGACGTATTGCTTAACAAGTGCCCACCAATAACCTGATTCATTTGCTGTGACCGAATCGGGAAATTTTTATCAATTCGTTTTACGGAAACCTTGAACGTCTTTACATCATTACTGTTCACTAACGCATATAAGGCCGCATCTTTTATTTGTTGTTCCTCATTTTCCACTTTAATCGCCAGACTCAAACTTTGAATACCAAAAATTTGTTTGCATTTTGCAATAATCGGTTCCGGATCCTGTCCATTTAACTGCACAAACATTCTTCCTTGTGTCCGTTTCACCTTTACTTTGGGATAATCATGCAATTTTTGCTGGATATTCTCCTGCAATTTCACAATAAATTGTTTAATGTTTTTTCCTTTTAAAGCCATTTCACCGTAACGAATTAGTAAGTGATCAAACTCCATGTATATCTACTCCAGTACTTCTTTAAGTTGTTTAATTGCATTATCTAACGTTTTGACGAACGTGGCCAATTCTTCCATTGTCGTATCATACGATATACTTATCCGTAAAGCAGATGTTGTCCGCGTTTTATCCAAATCACAAGCGGCTAAAATTTTACTTTCATCCGTTAGTTTGGAAGAACAAGCTGATTTGGTTGAGATATAGATTTCCTGCTCCCCAAGCATGTGAATCAAAACCTCAGGCTTTAACCCGGGAACAGAGAAATTGATAATATGTGGTGCAGCCTGTTCGGGTGTGTTGATGATAACACCATTGAGTTTACCTAACTCGCTGCGAAGATATTTGTTTAGCTTGTACAATTTCGTAGCATCATTTTTTTGTTTAACCATTATTAACCGGAGTGCTTTGGCAAGCGAAACAGCACCGGCCAAATTTTCCGTGCCGGATCGGACAGCGTGCTCCTGATTACCACCATGAATTAAGGGAAACAACCGTACATGCTTATTCACATAAAGGATACCCGTTCCCTTTACCCCGTGAATTTTATGTCCGGACATGGTACAAAGATCAATTCCACTCTCCGCAAGCTGTAACGGTAGTTTGCCCAACCCTTGTACATCATCCACATGGAACATTAATTTGGGATATTGCTTTGCGATCTGCCCAATTTCTTCAACTGGCTGAATAGATCCAAGCTCATTATTGACATGCATGACAGTGATGAGAATCGTGTCATTTCGAATCGCTTCTTTTACGTCCGTTATAGATACTACACCATTTTGATTTACAGGTAAATACGTAACCTCAAACCCTAATTTTTCCAATGATTGACATGTTTCCAGAACTGACGGATGCTCAATTTCTGTTGTAATGATATGTTTGCCTCTTTCATGATGCTGCAAAGCGATTCCTTTTAGCGCCGTATTGTTCCCCTCTGTTCCACCTGACGTGAAAATAATTTCACCCGAATCAACATGTAATAACTGTGCCACCTGCTCCCTTGCTTTCATTAACAGCTTTTCTGCTTCCCCCCCAAATTGATGTATTGAAGAAGGGTTGGCAAAAAAGGTTTCCGAAACTTGCTGAAAACTTTTTAATACTTCTGGATGGGGTTTTGTTGTTGCACTATTATCTAAATAAATCATCATTCTAACCTCTTTTTATGGAAAATAGATAAGGCTGACTCAAAAGAAAAGAAGTTTAATCTTCCATTCCATAAGACAGCCTTCTGTATTATTAATACGTGACTTCTTCCTGACTTGCTTCAATTCGCTTTAACGCATCGGGGTCAATTTCTTCCAAAGCTTTTGCAGCCTGCTCCAATGATAATTCATATTCGTACGATCTAAACAGCCGTTCCGCTTCTGCTAATTTCGCTCCCAACAACGGATACTTGCTTCGATACCGGTTCGCATATTGGATGACCTGCTCTGTTAAATATGCTTGATCCAACATGAGATCTGTTTGTTCCACAAGTGCATTTATTTCGTTCTTTGCTTCTGCCAGGGCATATTGAACTTCTGTGACATCCAATGGCTGCTTTTCCAATGCCTTTAATACCTGCATATTTTTTTCATTCGCTGTTTCCGCCATTCCCCAAATAAAAGCAGGTACACCCGGGACATTACTTTTATTCAGTCTTCTTATCGTATCATTCAATTCAGCCTTTATATTCGCGAGTTCTTCTTTCGCTTCCAATTCGTCCTTTCGTAAATTGCGGATGCGTTTTTTAAAGTCCTCATGTGCAGCCTGTATTGAGTCGATTTGTTGGAATCCCGCCTCGACGATTTCACGTAACTCGGCATGAGATTTGGTATCATTTTCTATTTCATTCGACAACTCATTTAGTTGGTTTTTTAGCTGGGTAATGGAATTTGCCAAAGTTAAATATTTTTCCATATCATCATCTTCAAAGTAATAGGCTTTTTTTAGGGATTCTACTTCTGTCTTTGTTTCCAGAAATGATTGATCCAGCTCCTGAATTAAGCGTCCATAGTTGGGAACTTGCGTCTCGATATAATTTTTTGCGATTGCTTCCTTTTCCAGAAGTGTATACATTTCTTTCATACGTTCTTCCAGTTCCGGAATTAGCGATTTTGCCTCTTCCAAATTCCCTTTGTCCAACAGACGAACACAGTCAGCTAACCGTTGCTGGTAATTATAAATTTCTTTTTCAAACCCGAGATGTTCTACACGATAGCCATCTTGTTTCATACTCTTTAAACCGGCATATAACTCATCTAACTGGGCAGGCAGTTCTTGTTTGCAGGCTTTATAAATAGACGGGAAAGCCTCCATTTGTTCTTTTAGCGTTGCCAATTCCTGTTTCAGCATGTCAACAACTTGCTGTGCTTCATAATAATCGCCGGAATTCGTCAAAGTGTAATAACTTGTCAGCTTTTCTTCCAGTTCATCTAACGCCAGCTCAAAATGGTTCTCTGCTTTACCATACTGATAACGATATTGGGACAGCTTTTTCCGCAGTGCCTTTATTTCCGGTTCCATTTGTTCTACTTCCAACCGGCTTGTTTCCTCGGAATCAAGTAACTGTTCCAATTCCTGTACGATCTGTTCAATATTTGTCTCAATCGATGTTAATGTTTGTTCAGAAACACGTAAAATTTTCTTGGCTTTTGAGAAACGGTACCTGTCAGCAGCTTGTTCGGCATCAAGCAAATGTTCTTCAATGTCAGGTAGTTCCTTGGTTACAACTGATTCCCAGCGTTCTTTCCATGTTTCAAATTTCTCCTGGGTTTCGCCTGATAAATTTAAACTTTTAATTCGTTGAAGTTCAGCTGCAACATTCCGGTTTAAAATATCCATTTTCCAGCTTTCTTGCTGGTCCACAACATCATATACCCGTTTTCGTAAAATAAGGCCAACAATAATTAAAGCGATGATAACCAATATTGTTCCAATGATAACTGCCATACGAGACCTCCTAGCCATGATTCTTTCCTGTATAAGAGGATATTTCCATAGTAAAATATCTTGAAAAACAGGTATTATTTTAATTTATATAGGTTCATTCAATTATTAATATACTTATGATACCATGTAAACGGCAATTTTGGCTAAAAAAAATCAAATAAATTAATGATTTGACAAATTTTTTCTTGAAAAGCAGGAAAAAGAACATGGCTTGTTCATTTTATCCTCTGTTTTTAATCCTGTACAATATAATCCAGCCAATCGTGGATGATTCGTACATATTTTCTGACAAACATGGTATGTGAGAATTCGCCAACGACTTGATTTTTCCATTCGTTTTGTAAAACGTACGGAGTGATAAGCATTCCTTTTAACTGCATTAATAAAAATTGCTGATCCGGTTTTTGCTTTTTGTTCAATATCGAATAGAAGGTATTGCTTATATAGTGATTTTCTTTAGCGATGTACGTAACCGCCATCTCTCTGACAAATACGGAGTCAAGAGAGAGTTCACGTAAAATAAAACAAGAAAATTGATGATTCTTTTGCCGATACTGTATAATAGCTTCAATAAGTTTTTTCAATCTGGTTATTGCAGAATCGTTCTCGGATGCCTGTAACGTTTCTTCTATCAACTGAAGGTATAATTCATAGTATGTTGTTACTCCATGTTCCAGGAGACCTTGCTTACTTTTAAAATAATAACTTATGAGTGATACGTTAACACAGGCCTTATCAGCAATATCCCGAACTGAAGTACCGTGAAACCCCTTTTGAAAAAACAAGGAAGAAGCAGCATCCATAACTTTTTGTTTTGAGGGATTATTTTTCAATGTACTCATGTACTCATCTCCTTATTTCCTATTTACGACAAAGTGAACGAATATCCTGCAATTTCTTCTCGACATTTCCCGCTGAATAATGTCGAATCACCTATTGAGGAAAGGAAAATGACCTATGTTTCAAGCACAAACTTATTCCGGAAGTAAACAAGAAGATTACGAATTAGTACTCAAACAACTGCAGGCATTATCAGAGGGAGAAACAGATCCAATCGCAATCATGGCTAACGCATCCGCTTTGTTAAACCAATTTTTAACTGATGTCAATTGGGTCGGATTCTATCTTTGGAAGGAAGATGAACTGGTTCTTGGGCCATTTCAAGGACTGCCCGCCTGTATCCGGATTCCATATGGCAAAGGTGTTTGTGGAACTGCATTAAAAGAACGTACCACCCAGCGTGTTGCCGATGTCAATCAATTCCCTGGACATATCGCTTGTGATAGTGCCAGCAGATCGGAAATTGTTGTACCTTTGATTATTGATGATGCACCATATGGGGTACTTGATATTGACAGTCCAATCCCCCACCGTTTTGACGAAACAGACGAACAGTATATTGAAAAATTTGCCAGGATAGTAGAGGGGTTTTTAAGTGCGAAATAAGAGCAATAACTGTGGCCTTTCCATAAAGCTGCAGTTATTCTGCTTTTAAAATACTCGGATTATTTCCTCCCTTTTTTAAATAACCACCTTTACATTGTTTAAATACCTTCCTATCAGGAAATAATTAATAGAAAATCATTGACTTTGACCGATTAAACTTATATACTATGCTTTGTGTAAAATAAAAGCGGCCTATGTGAACCACGTATGTTATCATTTTGTTCCTTTGGGATATATCCCCTAAAAGGTGTATCGTGTAACTCTCTGCTGCTGGAGCGATGGTACATGAAAACAAAATGAGCAGGCGGAGGAACACGGTTTTTATTTTTATGCAAAATTTATATAAAGGAGGAAATGTCTAATGGCACGATTTACTGGATCTGTATGGAAAAAATCCCGTCGTCTTGGCATTTCATTAACTGGAACTGGTAAGGAATTGGATAAACGTCCTTACGCTCCTGGGCAACATGGCCCGAACCAACGCAAGAAAGTTTCCGAATATGGCTTGCAACAGCAAGAAAAGCAAAAACTTCGCTTCCTGTACGGCTTGAATGAGCGTCAATTTAAAAATACATTCAACCAGGCTGGTAAAATGAAAGGTGTCCATGGTGAAAACTTCATGATATTACTTGAATCCCGCTTGGACAACATTGTATTCCGCCTTGGTTTGGCTCGTACACGCAGTCAGGCACGTCAGCTGGTAAACCATGGTCATGTTACAGTCGATGGTAAACGTGTGGATATCCCATCATACCGTCTAAAACCAGGTCAAGTTATCGGCTTACGTGAACGTTCACGTAACCTCGACATCGTAAAAGAAGCCATCGAAGTAAATAACTTTGTACCGGAATATCTAACCTTTGATGAAGATAAATTGGAAGGTACGTATTCCCGTTATCCGGAACGTTCCGAGCTTCCAGCAGAAATCAATGAAGCGTTAATCGTTGAGTTCTACTCTCGTTAAGCATTTGGACTCAGAAGCTTTCCCCCTTGGGCACATTGCATCCCAGGGGGTTTTTATCATTCAATATAAAAATATAGTTTTCATGAATCAAGCGGGTACCCCATTATGGATACCCGCTTTTATTAAATCATGCATTAGCGGTTTGTAAGCCCCCCACTCCCTGTTTTTAGTTACTCTCTCACTGATAGAGGTTGGGGGAACCCATTAATGCGTGATAAATTCATGGCACTATGTGCGTTTATTACTCCACTTATAAAGCCAAATTAATGGAATGATAATGACAAAGGGCAAGCCAATAATTAAAAATGAAAAAGGGATAAGATACGCGCTACTATCAAAAATACCAAAAAAATCATCTATATCCGTTTCCACACCTGAAAGAGCAGCATCAGATATAATTCTTGCAAAAAATATCATTACAAAACCGGCTATAGTTAAAGAAAGTCCAAAATTAAAAGCTCTGTATAACATAAAAACCACCTCTAAATAACAAATTAGTCAATATCCTTTTCATCAAGTAATTGTTAGTTCAGAATCTGTTATCATGTTAAGACCAACCTCAATATAACCGGCAATGGTGATACAAAAGCGTCTGAACTACATTCAATGATAAAGGTCCATTTTACTGATACTGAACCAAAAAGTACTTTTTCTTCCCTCTGCGAATGATCGTAAACGTATCCTCAATCCGATCGTCCGCAGTAAGTGTGTATTGCATATCCTGGTTTCGCTCGCCATTAATATAGATCGCACCATTCTTGATGTCTTCCCTTGCCTGCCGTTTAGACGAAGAAATAGATGCATTTACCAACAAGTCAATTAACCCGATATCCTCTTTCTCCATATCATATGTTGGTACATCTTTGAATCCTTGTTCAATATCCTTTGCAGACAGTTGTTTTAAATCCCCACTGAATAAGGATACTGAGATTTTTTGCGCCTGTTCCAGAGCTTCCTGGCTGTGTACCATCCTCGTGACTTCTTCAGCCAGTCGTTTTTGTGCTACACGATTTTCCGGATGGTGCTGAACCTCCTGTTGCAATTGCTCAATCTCATCTTGCTGCAAAAAGGTAAAGTATTGTAAAAACTTGATGACATCACGATCATCGGTATTAATCCAGAACTGATAAAATTCATATGGGGTTGTTTTTTCCGGATCAAGCCATATCGCTCCACCCGCCGTTTTTCCAAACTTGGTACCATCCGCTTTCGTAATAAGCGGTACTGTCAACCCAAAAACGTTTATCTCCTCATCTGCTTGTCCATTTGTCCGGCGGATTAATTCCATTCCCGCTGTAATATTACCCCATTGATCACTGCCACCAATTTGCAGGCGACAATCCTCTTGCTCGTATAATTTAAGAAAATCCAACGATTGTAAAATCATGTAACTGAATTCTGTATACGATATTCCTTGTTCAATTCGTGCTGAAACCGATTCTTTGGCAAGCATATAATTAATGCCAAAATGTTTTCCGGCATCGCGTAAGAAATCAATCACTGTCATACTCGCCAGCCAATCATGATTGTTTCGGGCAACTGCTGCATTATCACCATGATCAAACTCAAGGATATGAGCCAATTGCTGTTTAATACGGTCGCTAAATCCTTTGACAACCGCGGCCTCATTTAATGAGCGCTCAGTTGAACGACCACTTGGATCACCAATCATCCCGGTTCCACCACCGATTAAAGCTATGGGTCTGTGCCCTGCTTCCTGAAATCGTTTCAACATCAGGATGGGAACCAAATGACCAATGTGCAGACTGTCTGCCGTTGGGTCAAAGCCAGCATATAATGTTACTTGATTGTTTTGTAAATAGTCTTGCAACCCTTCAAAATCGGTTGTTTGTTGAATGAGTCCTCGATTTTGTAAATCATCCAAAATATTCATCGTATTTATCGATTCTCCTTTGTCCATATTGATCTTTGAAAAAATAAAAAAAACCCATCCCTTAGAAAATAAGGGACGAGATTCTTGACTCGCGGTACCACCCTTGTTGCACAAAATGCACCACTTTGGGGTTGTTAACGATGGATACACCGTTTTCCAGGTGGATGTTTTACCAGGATCCACCGAAAAAAAGCTCCAGATTGTAATTCGTTTGGCAAATATATACCAGTTCCCACCACCACTGGCTCGCTTAAACAGGGATTTGCCTCACTACTGCGATCTTTCCTAGCTTTATACATATATTATTATTTACTTTTATCATATCAGCAGGTAAATTGCAACTATTTGATCTTTCATGTTGGTTTAATCCTGTAATATTTCGTGTTATCCTTGTACTTCATATTTTACCACAAAAACATAAGTGTTTACGAAAAATCTATTATTCTTTATTCTACTTAAAATACACCTATGCTATAATGAAATTTAGGAGGTCATATTGTGAACCAATTCAAACAATTGCTTCAAAAATACAAGCACAAATTCAAAGAGTATTGGAGGACGGGAAAGCTCCAACGATCCTCCCGCGTTACATATGATGTTGTTTGGAATGTTATCTTGTTTTTTATTATTGTTGGGATAATAGGCGGTTTCTTTGCTTTCGGGATTGGCGCAGGATATTTTGCCTCGCTCGTGAAAGATGAACCAATTCGCAGCCATGCAAGTATGGAAAAAGATATTAACAACTATGAGGAAACATCCAGACTTTACTTTGCCGATAACAAATATATTGGCGAGATCCAATCAGATATACATAGGGATGAGGTAGACTTAAAAGATGTCTCCGATGCACTAATAAATGCTGTTATCGCGACAGAAGACGAGAATTTTAAACAGCATAAAGGGGTTGTTCCAAAAGCGATAGTCCGGGCACTTGTTCAAGAGGCAACCAATTCCGATGTGAAGACGGGTGGCAGCACGTTAACCCAGCAACTAATTAAGAACCAAATATTAACAAACGAAGTATCATTTGAACGAAAGGCAAAAGAAATATTATTATCATTGCGCCTGGAGCGTTTCTTTACTAAAGACCAAATTCTTGAAGCCTATTTAAATATCATTCCCTATGGCAGGGATGCATCCGGTCAAACGATTGCAGGAATTCAAACGGCTGCACAGGGGGTTTTCGGCATCGATGCCAAAGATCTGAACTTACCGCAATCTGCTTATTTAGCCGGGCTGCCACAAAGTCCTTCCTACTACACACCATTTTTAACGAATGGGAAGAAAAAAAAGAAGGAACACTTACAGCCTGGAATCAAACGGATGAAATCAGTGTTAAAACGGATGTATGAAGAAAAATATATTTCCAAGAAGGAATATGAAAAAGCGATCGATTATGACATCACAGCTGACTTTACCAAGGCAAAAAAATCATCGCTGGAAAAGTATCCTTATTTAACTGTAGAAATTGAGACACGAGCAAAAAAAATCATTGCCAAAAAATTAGCCAAGTCAGATGGTTACACAAACAAGGATCTGCAAAAGGACAAAAAGCTGCGTAAAGAATATATGATTTTGGCTGACCGCGATTTACGACAAAAAGGATATGAAGTCCATTCGACGATTGATAAAAAAACGTACGATGCCTTCCAAAAAATCGTTAAGGAATATGATACCTATGGACCGGACAAACCGGAAACCGTCACAGATGAAAATGGCGAAGAAGTTCAAATCATGGAACCGGTACAGGTAGGCGGAATGTTAATCGAAAATAAAACTGGCCGAATCATTAGTTTCGTTGGCGGCCGGGACTACGATAATAGCCAAGTCAATCACATAACCAAAGCAGCTAAAAGGCCAAATGGAAGTACCATGAAACCATTACTTGTATATGGCCCGGCAATGGAAAAAGGAGTTATCCAGCCTGGTACGCCAATTTTGGATTATAAAATGTCCGGTAGTTACAGTCCGAATAACTATGCAGGTGGTTACCACGGAATCGTATCGGCACGTCAAGCATTGGCACAATCTCATAATATACCAGCAGTGAAAATTTACCAAAAAATTATTGGTGACGATCCTGCCAGTGAATATTTGGAAAAAATGGGAATCACCACCTTGACAGATGGGGATCACGAATATGAATCATTGGCACTTGGCCAGCCAACAGATGGGATTAGTATCGAGGAAAATATCAATGCTTATACAACATTTGGCAATAACGGCAAGTTTGTCGATGCCTATATGATTGATAGCATTACTACCAAGGATGGGGATGTCATTTATAAACATCAAAAAAGCAAGCCAACAAAAGTATTTTCACCGCAAACAAACTATCTGACACTTGATCTCATGCGTGGGGTCATTAAAAATGGTACAGCAACCTACTTAAATTCCCAATTAGCAAACCCCGGTGTAGATTGGGCAGGTAAAACAGGTACATCGCAAAACTGGGAGGATACTTGGTTTGTTGCGACAAATCCGAATGTAACATTTGGAACATGGATGGGTTATGATCATCCAAAGAGCCTGAAGTGCAGTGGCTGTTCCCTTGGCTACAGTGATCGTAATGTCAAGTTGTGGGCAAAGCTTGTCAATAAAGCAGCGGAGATTAATCCAGATTTAGTTGCACCACAAAACCATTTTAAAAAGCCAAATAACATTGTATCCAAAAGTTATTGTGAACCATCCGGTATGTTGCCATCGGATGCATGCGAAAAAGCCGGTCTGGTTAATTCGGATATCTACAACGCTAAATATGTACCCAGCCAAACAGATGATAGTTTAATCAGTAGTCGCGGAGGAATTGCCTTTAATCCGGAATTTTTAAAGCGAAACGGTTATGACGTGTATAACGATTTATCTATTTTGTATCCAAGGACAAATCGGGAAAAATGGGAGAAAATTGGTACCCACGGTGCGAGCAGTAAAAACGGTAATAAAGAAAAGAACAATGATGATTAAAAAAGAGTGGGTGGACATTCCTCCCATTCTTTTTTTGTACTACCCCATTGTAACAATTTTGACAAATGCATCGGCAAATCTGTCAAAACATTGATCACTTTGCTAAAAATTCATAAAACAATCCTGTATACTGGAACTATAGCATTCTTTAAAACAATAAAAAGGTGGTGAGTAAATGAATCATACAAAGGTATATCATGCCATAACAAAGGATACACCGCACGGGATGATTACAATTGAAGGACCGCTTCCATCAACAGAATTGAGGAAATACCAATTTCATAATGATTTAACCGCATTTCGTCCTGCCGATAAACAATTTGCAGCTATATTGGAGATTGCCGATTTTCTGGAGGGCAGACTGATTATTGCCAGGACGGAAGATACAATTATTGGTTATGTCACTTATCTGCATCCTGATCCATTGGAACGGTGGTCAACATTTAATATGGATGACCTCATTGAGCTGGGTGCAATTGAGGTTATCCCAAAATATCGTGGAGCAAAAATCGCTTCCAGTTTACTGGAGGTTTCCATGATGGACGATTATATGGAAAATTATATTATTATCTCAACTGAGTATTATTGGCATTGGGATTTGGATGGCACGAAACTAAGTGTCTGGGGATATCGCAACATTATGGAAAAAATGATGGCAGCCGGTGGACTTTCCCCTGCACCAACAGATGATCCTGAGATTATCTCGCACCCGGCCAACTGTTTAATGGTTCGGATTGGTAAATATGTACCAGAGGAATCAATTGCCCGATTTGATACATTACGTTTTTTACAACGCCATCAACACCGTACAATGAGAGGAGGATTTTAATGCTTGTCGAAAGTATTATGACGAAAAATATACAAACACTGCCACCAGATGCAACTATTGCCGAAGCTTTACAGCTATTACAACAACACCATATACGCCATATTCCGATCACCAACGAAAAAAACCATGTCATTGGAATCGTATCGGATCGGGATATTCGGGATGCGAGTCCATCTGTTTTTAGTAAAGCCGCAGTCCAATCGGAATTACAACATGAATTGCAATCTATTATGAGTCAGCCGGTAATTACCATTCATCCGCTTGATTTTGTCGAAGAAATAGCCAGTATCTTTTATGAGAAAGAATTTGCCTGTCTTCCTGTGGTAAGCAATAATGAACTTATCGGAATAGTAACTGAAAAGGATATGCTTCATACGTTAATTCAACTAACCGGGACAAATGTACAAAGTTCCCATATTGAACTAAAGGTTCCACACCGCCCTGGTATCTTACCCGAAGTTACAGCAATATTTGGCAAACATAAAACCAATATTACATCTGTACTTGTATACCCATATCATGATGATCCGAATTATAAAATACTTGTCTTTCGCATCCAAACAATGAACCCGGTTCCGGTCATTGAGGATTTACGAAAAGCGGGTTATGAGCTGTTATGGCCAAACCATATGGCAGGGCCAACGCGATGACTTGCAACGCTTCTTTTGTGTTTTCAGATAGCTATTTAAATTATCATTTTCACTCGGATCATCCTTTTAATCAACTGCGGGTAGTATTGGCAAAAGAATTATTGGAAGCCGTTAATACACTTCAACCCTCCGATATGATTGAACCAAGACAGGCAACAGACGCGGAACTAGAATTATTTCATGATAAAGCATATATTCAGGCGGTGAAACAAGCAAGCACAGGTAAATTACCTGAAGAAAAAGGATTGGAATTTGGTCTTGGAACCGAGGATACACCCGTGTTCACCAATATGCATGAGGCCTCCAGCATGCTTGTCGGCGGATCTTTAAATGCTGTGGATGCGGTACTGGAAGGGAAATCAACCCACTCCCTTAATTTAGGCGGCGGACTGCATCACGGTTTAAAACGAAAGGCATCGGGTTTCTGCGTTTATAATGATGGTGCCATCGCTATTAAATATTTACGAAAAAAATACAATGTGAAGGTCCTGTATGTGGATACAGATGCACACCATGGGGATGGAGTACAATGGGCCTTTTATGAGGATCCAAATGTTTGCACACTAAGCATTCACGAAACCGGACGTTACCTATTTCCCGGCACTGGTAATGTTAATGAACGCGGAATTAAAGCGGGACATGGCTATTCATTTAATCTTCCTGTTGATGCATTTACAGAAGATGAATCTTTTTTACAGGTTTATGAATCTGCGTTTGAGGAAATATGCGCCTTCTTCAAACCTGATATTATTGTCACACAGAATGGTGCTGATGCGCATACGTACGATCCATTGACACATCTCTGTACGACAATGACTGCCTATGAAAGAATACCGATGTTGGCTCATAAAATGGCTCACGAATATTGCAATGGAAACTGGGTCGCCTTAGGTGGTGGCGGTTACGATATGTGGCGTGCTGTCCCCAGAGCATGGGCGCAAGTATGGAATGTCATGAAAACAGGCCAGCCGCAAACAGGCAAGATACCCGATATGTGGCTTAGAAAGTGGCAGCCACAAGCACCGGTTACATTACCGCAATACTGGCATGACGAACCATCCATTGTTCCGGAAATACCAAGAAGAGCAGAGATCACCGAAAAAAACGCAAAATTTTTATTAAGTGCCTTGAAATATACGAAACAGAAATAATCAACAAATATATTTAAAGGGAGATGGAATATTCCACCTCCCTTTCACTCATCCAATTGTTCTTGATTGTTATCAAGGTTTTATGTAAAAACGGTTTCCCGGAATCACGAATCACCGCTTCTCCGGAATCAAATAAAATACTATCCTGTAAAACCAGTACAACCCCACGTTCTGTTCGGTTGGCAGAGATAACATCATTCAGGTTATTTTCATCCAGATACCTCTCAATATCCCGCGCATTAATGTATCCAAAGAATCGGTTTCCCATCTTGATTTCGATCATTTGTATGTTTATTTGCAGGTGATTTCATTGCTTCATTTGGATCCTGTTCATTTTCCAGCTGACCATTTTTATCAGTTGAACGGTCCATTAATAAGGAAGATGGATAGAGGTCAAAAATCATTCGCTCCTGGAAGGAATCGGAAATCGCATTAAGTTTACCCTGATCAATTTAAGCTACCAATGACAATAAAAATGGATGAAATATCAAGAAACGTAGCCGCACCCTTGCTTCCTCCATTTGTCAATATTGCCAGCATGATCATGATAAAGCCAAGTGTAATGCCGATCGGGGTTAATAGATCCCGTTTTTTTCATCTCTATCTCTCCAAATCCGGATGAATCTTAGAGGGGCATCTTCCGGACAGTTCCTTGTATGTCCGGAGATATAACATCCCTCTAAATAATTATATCGGCATTATTTTCGATTTGTTGAGTCTCGCTGAATAATTCGATGTGGTAAAACCACTTTTTTCTCGCTTACTTCTTCTTTATTCATATATTTTGTTAACAGCCGCATTGCTACAGCACCAATATCATACATTGGCTGAACAATCGTTGATAAAGTTGGACGAACCATTGTCGCAATCCTGGTATTATTAAATCCAAACACTTCGACATCCTCAGGAACGTTCAGTCCTTTATCCTGTACCCCATGAATAACTCCTAATGCCATTTCATCCGATGCCACGAATATTGCGGTTGGTTTATTGTCGAGTGACAGAAAATGATCCGCAGCTTCAATACCTGAATCATAGGTGAAATCGCCTTCCACCACATACTCCTCGTTCACAGTAACCCCTGATTCCTTTAGTGCCCGTACATAACCGTCGTGCTTAAGTTGATTTATGAGTGTTCCATCACGTCCTGATAAAAAGGCGGGATGCTGATTACCCTGATCCAATAAAAACTTTGTCGCTTCGTATGAAGCAGCCTCATAGTCAATATTTACTGATGGGATGGTTTCTGTTTCATCGAATGTACCTGCCAGTACAACCGGAACAGATGAGGATTGAAACTGGTTTACATGTTCCTCAGTTATATCTCCACCCATGAACAAAATCCCGTCAACCTGTTTTCCCAGCATCGTATTGATTAACTGCAGTTCTTTGTCTTTGTTTTGGTCAGAATTACTCAAAATCATATTGTACTTGTACATTGTCGCAATATCCTCAATTCCCCTTGCCAACTCCGCAAAAAAGATGCTGGAAATATCCGGAATAATTGCTCCTACCGTTGTCGTCTTTTTACTTGCCAATCCACGGGCAACAGCATTGGGGCGATACCCAAGCCGTTCAATTGTAGCCAACACTTTTTTTCGTGTTACAGGTTTCACATTCGGATTTCCATTCACCACACGTGAAACAGTCGCCATGGATACGTTTGCTTCTCTTGCTACATCGTATATTGTAATATTCATTTGTTAAAAACCTCCTGAAATTAAACTAACGTTGTCACGTTCTAAAATGTATATACCTTACTCTACCACAAAATAAAGATTTAAAAAATAAAAAGGCTGATCAAAATCTCGATCAGCCTTTTTTGAAGACTAAAAAAGTATAAAGTGAACCTTCATTCAAAAAAACCTGTCAAAATAATTGTAAGTGCGGCTGCTTAAGAATGAACGGCCTGTGTCGAAAATTTCTCCAGCTCATCCATGAATGAATTAAATGTTGGAATATCCATTTGCTGAGCCGAATCGGACAAGGCAACAGCAGGATCAGGGTGTACCTCAGCCATCACACCGTCTGCGCCAATTGCCAATGCTGCTTTGGCAGTTGGAAGTAATAAATCCCTGCGACCTGTAGAATGGGTAACATCGACCATGACAGGTAAATGGGTTTCTTGTTTTAAGATTGGTACAGCGGAGATATCCAACGTATTTCTTGTCGCTTTTTCATATGTTCGAATTCCTCGTTCACAAAGTATAATATTACCATTACCACGAGAAATGATATACTCGGCAGCGTTAATAAATTCCGATATCGTTGCTGATAAGCCACGTTTTAATAAAATTGGTTTATTCACATCACCGGCCGCCTTCAGCAATTCGAAGTTCTGCATGTTTCGAGCACCGATTTGGATGACATCAAGGTAGTCCGCTGCCTGTTTGATATGAGCCGGATTAACGATTTCACTGATAACCGCCAAGTCATGCTCATCAGCTACCCGTTTAAGGATTTGTAACCCTTCAATTCCAAGCCCTTGGAAATCATATGGCGATGTTCTCGGCTTAAATGCCCCACCTCTAAGCAGCTTAACACCCCTTTGTTTAACTGCTGCCGCCACTTCACTTGTTTGTTCATAACTTTCCACTGCACATGGCCCAAAGACAAAATGTGTTTGTCCATCTCCTACCTTTTCACCCTTAATATCAATTACTGTATCTTCCGGTTTCTTCTTACGCGATACAAGCAATGCTTTACGATGATCATCCTCTTGCAGTTCAAGACTTGCTTTAAAAATTTCCTTGAAAATATGTTCCACTGTAGTATTTTCAAATGGACCATCGTTGTTTTCAACCAGTTTATTCAGCATCTCCCGTTCGCGAACGGGATCAAAACGGTTCATGCCTTGTTGTTCTTTTATTTCACCAATTTGCTTCACAATGTCAGCACGTTGGTTAATCAGCTTTAACAATTCCAGGTTAACGCTATCCATCGAATCACGCAGTTGTTCCATGTTGTTGTTCATTGTTGATCTCCTCCCAGTTAGTCTAAATAAGATAAAAATTTTAATAATTAGTCACCATTATAGCTAAAATTTTTCTCTTTGTCAGTAAAAAGTTGATATTAATTATTATTTTCTTGCCAACATGGTATTTTATCAATTATAACAACCAGGGGGCTGCCGGTTTAGGCAGCCCCCTTAGTCTTAAAAAGGTTAATTATTTCTTCTTTTCCAATTCATCCGCAGCTTGTTCAATTGCTTCGGCAACTTCTTCCGCTGCTTCTAATGCTTCATCTTCTTTTGTACGTTTTTTCAATTTATTTTGTACTGATTTCGTTAAATCGGCAGCAGAACTGACAGCCTTGTTTTTTACTTCTGATCCTTTTTCATAGGCAATATCTTTCCAGTCTTCTGCCCGATCCCTCAATTGCGAAGTCCCCTGATTAATATCAAATCTTAGGTCTTTCCCAGATTTTGGTGCATATAGTAATGCTGCTGATGCACCGACAAAACCTCCGATTAATGCCCCAATGATAAAATCCCTCGTGTCAATTGTAGAATTATCTTGTTTTTTTCCCATTCTTTTCCTCCTCAAAACACTATTTGTTTTTATTTTTCTTCCAAAGGTCAAACATGGCTGATCCCCACTTCACTGCTTGAGATGCCTTATCCTGATTTTCTGAAGCGGATTTACTGATACTGCTTGAAACCTGCTTTAATGATTGGCTAAAATCTTTTACCGTTTCCCCAATGCCTTTTACTCCATCAAAAAGACCATCCATTTTCGATGATTTTTGTTCGACATCTGCCATTAATTGATTAGTTTTATTCAATAATTCCTCAGTTTCTTTTGTAATGCCACGCATTTGTTTCTCCACATTTTCCATTGTATTGGCCAAATTATTTAGTGTACGTCGTGCTGCTAATAACGTTGCTGCTACATATGCTACCAATACGCAGAAAGCTACAGCAAAGACAAATGCAGCAATTGCTAATAAGTATCCCACCTACGTCAACTCCTTTTAATTGTATGTATTTTATGATAAACCGGTATTTTGATAATTAGTTATGAATATGAGGATCATCATTACCAACCTATATAGTAATCATACCCGTAAATTTCCCGATTAAACTTTTATCTCTCAACTATACCGGTTTGTATCACCATTTTCGATAAAAGTGAATTGCTTACATCAGTGCCTGTCCGAAATGTTTTAAATGGTGTCTGGCCTGATCACCTTTACTATCACAGACAGGTAGACACTATTCAATAGCAACCACTCCACAGCTCTCCCATATTACGCATTTTTTAATTTGTGATGAAACGACTGTAAATAATCTTCATACGCCTTTTGAAATTTTTGTATATCGCCGGCTCCCATGAAAATCAATACACTATCCGGGTAATGATATAAATTTTGCGTATGGGATAAATTTAAAATAGAACTTCCGTCAATTCGTTTTTGCAGATCATTAATGGTGAGCTTCCCATTCTCTTCCCTTGCTGAACCAAATATATCACATAAAAACACTTGATCCGCCAGTCTTAAACTATCTGCAAATTCTTGCAAAAATGTTTTTGTCCTTGTAAAGGTGTGTGGCTGAAAAATGGCGACAATCGATTTATCCGGATATTTTTTTCGGGCGGAATCAATTGTTGCTTCTATTTCCTTTGGATGATGGGCATAATCATCAATTAAAATTTGGCTGCCGCATTGTTTTTCTGTAAAACGACGCTTCACGCCCTCAAATGTACTAATCTTTTTAATATCCTCTACACGCATTCCTTCATAATGACAAATTGCAATAACAGAGAGTGCGTTCAAAACATTATGATCCCCATAAAATGGTATTCTAAATGTATCATAAAATGTATTGCGAACAAACACATCAAACTCCGTACCATGTTCGGTTTCTCTTATATTTTGTGCCTGAAAGTCATTCGTATCGGCAAAACCGTAATAAACGACCGGGACCTTTGCCTGAATTTGTTGCAACTTCTCATCATCTCCACAGGCAATTATCCCTTTTTTCACCCTGTCAGCCATTGACTGAAAAGCATTGAATACATCCTCAACACTTGTAAAATAATCGGGATGATCAAAATCGATGTTTGTCATTATTGCATAATTTGGCTCATATTGCAGAAAATGACGACGATATTCACATGCTTCAAAGACAAAATACTTACTTTCCACATGACCTTTTCCGGTACCATCACCAATCAAAAAGGAGATTGGGTATGTCTCACCCAAAACATGGGCCAGCAATCCAGTTGTCGATGTCTTTCCGTGAGTGCCGGTTACAGCAATACTTGTATATTGTTTTAACCATTCACCTAAAAATTCATGATAGCGATAAAATGTATTCCCTTTTTGTTTAGCCGTTTTAATTTCAATATGATCTTCAGAAAAAGCATTTCCAGCAATAATTGTATAATCATCTTTGATGTTATCTTCTGAAAAGGGAAGGATCGGAATATTTTTCTTTTCTAATGCCTCTTGTGTGAAAAATCGCTTTTCCACATCAGATCCCTGAACCTTTTCTCCAGAATCATAAAGTATATGGGCAAGGGAACTCATTCCTGTCCCTTTAATACCAATAAAATGGTAAGTTGTCATAACCAAGTACCTCCAACTATATGTCTAAAAGGATAAACTAATCCATTTTTGCCTAGCTATTAAATAATTATAGCAAAACTTGATTGATAGTAAAATAAAATATATTTTCTTTACCGTCAGAATATAATAGCAGTACCCAATTTTCCTGATCCGTCTGCATCAAATTTGGTTTTACAGCATTATATACTTTTTCAGCCAATGACGTTCTTTCGTATATTTTTTGTGCCAGCACACGCCTGTGATAAGTATAATATCACAGGGCATGCAGCAGGCTTATTTATTGGAAAAAATCACTCCATCGATAGTTGTGAATCAGAAATAAGAACTTCCCGCGGTTTGCTTCCATTTTGCTGGGCAATAATTCCTTTTAACTCCATTGTATCCATTAAACGGGCAGCACGGTTATAACCGATTTTAAAGTGGCGCTGTAACAAGGATGTACTGGCACTATTTTGCTGCACAACAAACCTAATGGCCTCCTCCAGAAGATCATCCTCTACCTCGCCATCAACCGCAACTTGTTCCAATAAATCGTCTTGTTCAAATAAATACTCGGCTGGGGCGATGGAGCGTGCATATTTAGTTACCCGCTCGATTTCATCATCCGAGACAAATGCTCCCTGCAGCCTGACACTTTTTCCTGCACCGTTTTCGACAAACAGCATATCCCCTTTTCCCAATAATTTTTCTGCACCGCTTGTATCAATAATTGTGCGTGAATCGACTTGTGAAGAAACACTAAACGCAATTCTTGTCGGGATGTTTGCCTTGATTAATCCCGTAATAACATCGACGGACGGCCGCTGCGTAGCCAATAACAAATGGATTCCACAAGCTCTTGCCTTTTGGGCAATTCGGCATATCGCATCCTCAACATCCTGTGGAGCAACCATCATTAGATCTGCCAACTCATCGATTACAATCACAAGAAACGGCATCTTGTCATCCGGTCGATTTTCCCTGCTCATTTTTTGATTATATCGTTCAATGTCCCGAACACCTTCCTGGACAAACTTTTCGTAGCGATCTTCCATTTCATTTACAGCCCATTTTAAAGATTGTGTGGCAGCCTTTACGTCTGTGATTACAGGTGCTACCAAATGTGGGATGCTATTAAATGGAGCAAGTTCAACCATTTTTGGATCAATCAGCAAAAATTTCACATCTTTATAGTTCGCTTTATAAATAAGGCTGATCAGAATGGTGTTAATACACACACTTTTACCCGCCCCCGTTGCACCGGCAATTAACCCATGCGGCATTTTTTTAATGTTCGTTATTAACGGTGATCCCTCAATCGTCAACCCTAATGCAATGGTTAATGGGGATTGACTGTTTTTAAAGGCTTCCGTCGCAAAAATTTCCTGTAAACCAACCATTTGCGGCTTCGGATTAGGGATTTCAATTCCCACCGTATTTTTTCCGGGTATTGGTGCCTCAATGCGAATATCCTTTGCTGCCATGTTTAATTTAAGATCATCACTTAAGTTTTTAATCTTGCTAACCTTAACACCCATATCAGGATGCACTTCAAATCTTGTCACAGATGGCCCTTGCGTAGCGTTTACCACCTTTGCCTTGACGTGAAAATGTTTTAGTGTTTCCTCCAACAGCTCCTTTTGCTCAGCTACCCAAATCTGATCCTGACTGTTTGTTGGAACCGGATCATTCAGTAAATGATAAGGAATATCTGTCTTTTGCTTAGTGGCAATGGGGTGAATACTGCCCACCCGCTGTTTTCGCTCATGATGCCGTTTATCATTGGCACTCATCATGACATTAAACGGAATACTTGAATTTGCATTTTGATTATTTTGCCGGTTCATTTGTTTTCGTTTGTTCCTCTGTTTGCCACGATTAGGTGATGTACCAGGACCTTGCTTGTTTGCTTCTTCATTAGGTTGCTGTATCTCTTGTTCTTGTCTGTCGCTATAAGAAGATTGCTCCTCCGGTTTGCGATCAATAACTATTGAATCATTGTTTTCATATGTTGGTTCAATTGACTGTATCTCTTCTGTTCCAGTATCAATAGCGTCATGTATTTCCGATGATTCGGTTTCCATAATTGCCGGTTCTGGATCAAGCTCCTCTGCAGTTATCGATTCCATCTGCCCGGCTGCTACTTCATTCTCCGCAGAAACAGATATTTCTTCTGTTTCGGATTTTTCTGGTACTATTTCCGGTTGCTGGTAGCGAACAAATGCAGGGATATCCTCAAGCTCTTTTTCCTCATGCCGGTTATGAAACCCATAAATTGGTGACGGAACCTCTGATGGCTGAAATGGCTCTTTCCTGGGTTGTACTTGTTTGCTTGGTTTTTGTACTATTTCTGGTTCTTCTTTTTGTTCTGCAGGGTCCTCTCTTCTCCTGTATGTTTGTTCAAGTGGACGCTCTCTAACACGATTCTGATATTTATCCCGTCTTTGGGGTTTCCGTTCAAATGCTGGTCTGTCCGTTTCCCGATTCAGGTTTGGATTATCAGGGATCACTGGAAAATGAAATGAGTTTCGATTTGGATACTTATATACAACCTTGGTATGTACATCCGGATCATGTAAGCTGTTGATATCCCGTGGTTTCCGTTCAACCTCTTCCTCTTCAATTACCTCTGTAAAAAACAAGTTTGCTATTCTTTTCTTCCATCGTTCCCACATTTTTTTCACTCATTTCTTAAAAATCTTCTATTAGAGGATGTTCAAAAAGTCCGGTAAAAATGACGTGCCCCTGCAAAAGGGGTATGCCGACGCC